>JBBIJL010000001.1:0-2504 GCA_037446005.1 Gallionellaceae bacterium
CGGATTGATTTTACGGATTTTGTTGTTTGTGCCATCCGCCACATACACATTGCCAGCCGCATCCACGGCAACACTGTTGGGACTCCAGAACGATGCCGCCGTGCCGATGCCATTCACTGCACCTTGTGTGCCACCGCCAGCCAAGGTGGTGACCACACCTGCATTGGCAACTGTTCCTCCTGTTGCCGCCTGCGTTGTCACCGTAACTTCCGCCGAAGCCGCGCTTGCGCCCGTCGTATTGTTGGCCACCACCTTGTAGTAGTAAGCCGTTGCCGCCGTGAGGCCGGAATCTGCAAAGCTGGTTCCCGTAACCGATGTCGCCGTCACCTTGGTCATGGCCGTGATTGCCTGGCCCGCTGTGGTTGCGCGATACACGTCGTAGCCGGTCGCATCGGTCACCGCAGTCCAGCTCACGGTAATCTGGGTGCTGCTGTTGGCGGTGGCTGTGACACTGGTGGGAGCGGCGGGCGCCGCACCGCCGCTGGTGGTCACGGTAAAGCTGTTGCCGGAAGTCGCCGCGCCATTCAGCGTAGTCACCGAGATCGCGCCGGTGGTCGCGCCGTTCGGCACGGTCACGGTCAGCGAGGTGGCGGTGGCCACCGAGACGATCGCCGCCGTGCCGTTGAATTTGACCGTGTCGTTGGCGAGGGTGGTATCGAAATTCGTCCCGCTGATGGTGACCGAGGTTCCGGTCATGCCGCTGGCGGGAGTGAAAGATGAAATCGTTGGTGCGTTGCCGCCGCCCGTACCTGTCGCGGTTCCCCCCGTGCCTCCTCCGCCCCCGCAGGCAGCAAGAAGCAAAGCCAGTCCAATGGCAAAAAATTTCCGGACAAAATGCAGTTGCATGGTTTTCTCCCTCGGTGGATAAAATTGTGCAGCGAGGGTAGGAGTTCTGTCCGGGGGCGGCAACCCCGCGTTCAGGGGGTCAGGTTGATAGAGCGGTGAGCTGTACGGAAAACTCCACGCGGCATCCGGGGGCGGTGTTTTTCCATTCCAGACCCGCCCCCAGCGCATTGGCGCGCGCCTGCATTCCGGTCATGCCGCGATGTTTCTTCATCTTTTCGGACGGCAGGCCGGCACCGTTGTCGCCGATGCTGAAACCGAAATGCTGTTCGTCGAGCCAGGTCTCCACTTCGATGCGGCTGGCCCCGGCATGGCGCAACACGTTGCTGATCGCTTCGCGCAGGATGCGGCTCATGTTCAAGGCGGCTTCCGGGCTCACGCCGATCCCGCTCTCGCGCTCCGGGAAGCGCCATTCCAGCACCAGCCCCGCCGCGCGCACGCGCTGTTCCGTCTCGATGCGCCAGTCGGCCAGCAGGTCGCCCAGCGGCGTGGCCGTGTGCGCGGAACGCGACACCACATCGCGCAGGTCTTGCAGGGCAGAACGCGCAAGATCGGCCTCGCGCGGCAGGTTGGCGCGTTGTGCCGAAATCGCCAGTCCCAGTAGCTTGGCGCCCATGTCGTCGTGCAAGTCGCGGTAAATGCGGTTACGCTCCTGCGCCGCACCCTCCTCGTAGCTGTGGCGGCCTGCCATCATTTGCGCTAACGCATGGCTTAATGAAGCGGCGAATACGGCATCCTGCGTGGAAAACAGGCGTGCGCCATGCCCGGCAAAGCGCAAGTAGCAGGGGGAAAGGCTGTCGCAGCCGGGTATTTGCAAGGCCAGACCTTCTTCGCGTATGCCGCTGCCACCCGTTTCTGCCACCAGAATTTCCAGCGGCGCATAAACATGGCGCAACAAGGCTTGCCAGCGTGCTTGCTGTTCATCGGTTGGGGCAAAGGCAATCGTGGACAGTTCGGGCAGCAGGCTTTCGAACTTCGGGATGCGCTTGTTTACGATGCGTTGCCATAGCCATTGGAGGAACGGGAAATACAATCCTCCCGCCAGCAGCAAACTGATCCCCAGGGAAATGCCCTGCGCCATCCCGGCGATAATCAACAGCGCGTCGAGGATGATCACCGCTATCGCGCCCGCCACCCACAACAGCGCCCGGTAAGCCCATTCGTCCATGTCGAACAGGCGATAGCGTCCCAGCCCGAGCGCAATGCCAATGTACATGATGAGGAAAAAGCCGAAAGAATAACCCAGGGGCAATATGGCGGCCCGGTCCAACAACAACGGCAGGACGTATACAAACGTAAACAGGGAACAGCCCAGCAGCACCGATAACAGGAACCAGCGTAACGCCGCCCGTTCCAGCGGCTGTCCGCGCGTATGCTGCCACTGCATGGCGGCGGCGGCCAAAACCAGCAGCAGTTGGCTAAGCATGGGAATTTGCATCCCCCATTTCGGTTCCGGCAACCAATGCATCTGGTCGGCGGAATACCAGAGGAGATAGAGGGCAGGCAACCACAGCAGGCCACGCAGTTTGACCAATTGTTTCGGGTAGCTCAGGAACAGGGCAATCAACGCACAGCCGAACAGATAAACCGCCAGCAAGTTGCCGGCTTGCAAGCCGCGCACCCAGGCCGCACTCATGGCCAGTTCGCGCGAGCCGTACACG
>JBBIJL010000002.1:0-44358 GCA_037446005.1 Gallionellaceae bacterium
CTGATCCGACGCTAGAGTATGCTCCGGCGTTATTGCCTGAATCCCCTTACCAATTTTTCGGAGACTTTATGTCAACCATCAGCGGACTTTCCAGTGCCGTCGCGGCGATGCCGCAGGCCATGTCGGGTGCAAGTATGCGTACTTCGCCGCAGCAAAAAATGTCCACTCTGTTTCAGCAGATCGACACTGCCGGAAGCGGGCGTATTACCAAGGCGCAATTCGAGCAGGCGTTTAACGGCGGGAATACTCCGCTGGCGTTTAAAGCCATCGGCGTGGATGCCGCGTTTAACAAACTCGATCCTAACGGGACGGGCAGCGTGTCGAAACAGGATTTCATCAGCGGCATGAAGTCGATGATGACGCACGGGCATCATCGGACGCATAAAGAGCCGGGAGCCGAAGCGAATGCGCTTCCGCAAACGCTGGCGAACAGTATTGCCGCGCTGAACGCAGTGGGTAATCAGGCAGTGCCGGCGGCCGGCGCGGTGATCGGCGCTACGATCAGCGTATCGGTTTAATCGCTGTGTCAGGATCGCGGGGCTTCATGCCCGCGATCCTGACTCTCCGCATGAATATTCCCGCCCGAGTTTTCCTCGGCATCCATCCAGACATGGGCGAGCCCCGATTCTGTCAGCCATTGTTTTCCGGCATCGCCTTTGAGCAGGGCAATCGTGGCGACAGTGCCCGCAACCAGACATTGTCCGGCGCTGACGCTCACGGAGGATAGGCCGCGCACCGGCCAGCCGGTGCGCGGGTCGAGGATATGGCAGTAACGCGTTCCGTCCACCTCGATGTAGCGTTCGTAATCGCCGCTGCTGGCAAGCGCTCCCCGCGCGATTGCGACGGTTGTCATTACCGTCTCCGCGCGCTGCGGGTGGCGTATGCCGATGATCCACGGTTGCAGGTTGGGATGCGGGCCGATCACGTTGATGTCGCCGCCCAGTTCGACCAAACCATGTGCTATGCCGGATGCAACGCATACCGCGGCCGCCTGATCGGCGGCATATTCTTTGGCGATGCCACCGAAGTCGATTTCCATGCCGGGCACGTCGAAAGACAAATGCGGGCGTTCCCAGCGGAGTTTATTTAGGCCGACCAGCGGCAACAGCGCGTCCAGCCGACTTTGTGCGGGCAGGCGGTTTGCGGAAAAATCCCATGCCTTGCGCAGCACGCCGGAGGTGATGTCGAACAGACCGTGGCTTTTCTCATGGCAGGCGCAGGCATAGTCGAGCAACGCGGCGGTTTCTTCGTCCACGGGGGCGGGCAAGCCTTGTGCCGCCTTGCGGTTGATGGCGGAAAGGGCGCTGTCGTCGCGGTAGCGGGAATATTTCGCCTCGATGCGCGCGACCTCGTCGATGGCGCGCTGGGCGGCGGCGGATGCGGCAGACTCGCTCCGCGCATAGAGCTGCAATTCGCACTGCGTGCCCATGGCGAAAAAAGAAAAGCGGTGCAGGGTCGGCATGACGAACCGGCTACTGCGCCTCGTGTGCCAGCTGTTCGAATTGCGCCAGCGGCAGCGGTTTACTGAACAGGTAGCCCTGGAAATCGTGGCAGCCGTGCCGGTCCAGAAACTCGCGCTGCGCTTCGGTTTCCACACCTTCCGCAATCACGTTCAGCCCCAGTGCCTGCGTCATCGCGATGATGGCCTGCACGATCGCGGCATCGTTCGGGTCGGTGGTGATATCGCGCACGAAAGACTGGTCGATCTTGATCTGGTCGAGCGGCAGACGTTTCAGGTATTGCAGCGACGAATAACCGGTGCCGAAATCGTCCATCGAGAAACTCACGCCGAGCAGTTTCAGCTCGCGCATCTTGGCGATGGTGTCGTCAACGTTTTCCAGCACCGTGCTTTCGGTGAGTTCCAGTTTCAGGTGGGTGGCTTTGGCACCGGTTTCTTGCAGGGTGCGCTGCACCTGGGTGACGAAATCGGGCTGGCGGAATTGTTTGGCGCTCACGTTCACCGCCAGCGAGAGGTGGTGCATCCCGATGTCGTTCTGCCATTGTTTGAGTTGGCGGCACGCGGTCTGTAACACCCACAGGCCGATGGGCACGATCAGTCCGCTCTCTTCGGCCAGAGGAATGAAGTTGGCGGGCGACACCAGCCCTTGCGCGGGGTGTTCCCAGCGCAGCAACGCTTCCGCCCCGATGGGGCGGCGCCGGCTGTCCATTTGAATCTGGTAATGCAGGCGCAATTGCTGCTTGTCGATCGCCATGCGCAGCGCGTCCTCCAGATCGGCGCGCGCTTCGATGGCGGCCTGCATGGCGGGGTCGTAAAAACGGATGGCGTTGCGTCCGGCGGTTTTGGCCTGATACATCGCGGTGTCGGCGTATTTGAGCAAATTGTCGATGCTGTCCTGATGGCCTCTGAACAAGACGATGCCGATACTCGGTGTGGTGTAGTGGGTATATTCGTCCAGCAAAAACGGTTCGTTCAGCCGGTCGCGGATTTTTTCGGCAACCAGTTCCGCCTGCGCGGCGGCCTCGGCTTCATTGGCACTGAGAGCGGCCATAACGACGATGAATTCATCGCCGCCCAGACGCGCCACCATGTCGCCGTCGCGTATGCCTGCATTCAGGCGTTGCGCCACCTCGACCAGCAGCTGGTCGCCGATTTCATGTCCCTTCGTGTCATTGAGCGTTTTGAAGTGGTCGAGATCGAGGAACATTACCGCGCCGTGGTTGCCGCTACGCATGCTCGCGGAAAATGTCTGCGACAGATGCGCCATCAGCAGGCGGCGGTTGGGCAAGCGGGTGAGCGGGTCATAAAAAGCGAGCTGGTGGATTTGCGCTTCGGCTTCTTTGCGCTGGCTGATGTCGGAGAACATGCCGACGTAGTTGGTCAGCCGCCCGCTTTTGTCGCGTACCGAATTGATGCTCAGCCATTCGGGATAAATCTCGCCGTTCTTGCGGCGGTTCCAGATTTCACCCTGCCAATGCCCGCTGCTTTTGATGTCGTCCCACATGCCCTGAAAAAACACATGGTCGTGCTGGCCGGAGGCGAGCAGGTGAGGGTTTTTGCCGCGAATTTCCGCCAGCGCGTAACCGGTGATGCGCGAGAAGGCGGCATTGACTTCGATGATGTTGCCGTTCGCGTCGGTAATCATGACGGCTGAATAGCTGCTGGCGTAGATTTGCGCCAACAGATTGCGTTCGGAGACCAGGCCGCTGGTGTACGCGTCGTTGCTGCGGCACAGGAGAATGGCTTTGGCCAAGTGCCCCAGCACCGGCTGGAACATCTGCGTCAGGGGCTGCTCGGTGGCAGGCGTTTCCGGCGCCAGCAAGATGATGACGCCGCTGCCGTCTATGGGCAGCCGGAGAAAACTTTTATAACGGATGTCGCTGGTCAATGCGGAGAGCAGGCCGGATTGTCCGGTTTCGCGCACCGAGGTTCCGCATAACAATGCTTGCGGCAAAACGATGCGTTGTCCCACTTTGCCCGCCAGATCGTAATCGCCCACAGCGGCATCGAGTTGCACGGTGACCTCGCCGGACTTCCCGTCGCACGGGGGAATATCCAGACAAATGAAACCGGCCGGGAACGAGGTGTAGTAGAGCAGCCGTTGCAGCGTGTGCGTCAGCAACGGCTTGAGGCTGATTTCGCTGCCTATGGTGACGGCTAGGTCATAAAGTACCGGCAGTATTTCTTCGCGCTCCACCAGCCCGGATCCTACGCTTTGGCCCAACTGGAGGCGACCAGCGTGGCGTTCTGGAACAGCGGGTAGCCGTGGAGGGTGGAGCCGCCGATTTCTCCCAGCGAGAGCGCGCCGGCCACTTGGGCGGCTTTGGTGCGTGCGGCAAATTCGCGCAACTCGGTCGTTGCGTTTTCAATCCCGAGATGCAGGCGGCGTCCCGCGCAGTAAAACAATTGCAACTCCGTGCCGGCCGGGTCGCCGTTGAGCGCGGTCATGCCGGCGATCAGCACACGCAAGGTTTCCTGGGTATCCACCGTGGGCGCATCCAGCAAAGTCAGCATGGCGTTGGCGGGGACTTCGCCCACGCAGAACAGCGAGCCGTCTTCGTGCAGCGCAACCGGAATACGCACCACGACATGATGGTTGGCGCGCACGATGCCGAACGGGAAATGCACGGCGAGCTGGTAGAAATTTTCGGCGTTGATCTCGACGTGGTATTGCTTCTGCACCAGCTCCTGATACACCTCGAAGGCCGGCCGCCAGTCGATCTGCGCAATGCGGTTGCCCTCGGTGGAGGTCGCATACACGGTGCGCGCGGGGGCGTGGTAGCCGTGTTCCAGAATGGCGCCGCGATGCTGCTTGAGCAGCATGAGCAGCACGCCGTTCTGCACGATGCGCTCGCTGTCGAACAAACACGGCATCGGCTGGAAAGTTTCGCTGCCCGCGTTGGCACCGGCGTAATGCACGCGGTTGGCCAATTGCAGGTAGAGCTGGTCGAGCAGCGTGGCGATATTCGGCACCATCGCGTCGAACAGCATGAACAGGGTGACATCGGGCGTGTGGTCGATCTGTGAGCGAATCTCCGTGGCGATGCGTTCGGTGACTTGCTCGACCTCCCGTGGCGCCGTGGGCAGATTTTCATGCAGGGCAAACCAGGGCATTTCCGGGAAACACTGTAGCCAAACGCCCTCGGTGAGGAATTCGCCGTTCTTCAGCAGTGCGGGGAAAATTCCGCCCACCAGCGGAATGTTGCGGCGGGCGCAGGCGGATTGCAGTTCGGGAACCGCTGCTTTGGCAGACTCGGGGAGCAATGCGCATATACCCATATGCGGGAATTGGGACTGCCAGCTGGACAGCGTTTCATTGATCGAGGCATCTTCAATTTTCGGCAGATAGCGCATCAGGTGCGTTTTCATCGTCATTCTCTCCCCGGTTGGTTGTATGCGGACATGCGGTCGCGCGCATTATGCAGCACTCTGTAGTCTGGTGGAAATTCAGCGGATCAGAAAAAGGCTCGCCAATCCCAGAAAGATGAAGAAGCCGCCGCTGTTGGTGATAGCGGTAAGCAGCACGCCGGAGCCGATGGCGGGGTCGCGTCCGAACTTTTGCAGGGCGAGCGGGATGAGTATACCGGCCAGCGCGCTGAGCAGCAGGTTGAGCAGCAGCGCGCCCGTCATCACCAGTGCAAGCGGCACGCTCGCATATAGCCAGTAGGCAAATCCTCCGGCGATGCCGCCCCACACCAGACCGTTCAGCAGGCTGATGGCCAGCTCTTTGGTCAGCAGTTGGCGCGCATTGCCGGGGTTGATATGTCCGAGCGCCATGGCGCGGATCACGACGGTGATGGTCTGGTTGCCCGAATTTCCGGCGATGCCGGCTACGATGGGCATCAGGGCGGCGAGGGCGACGAATTTTTCGATAGTGTCGGCAAATCCGCCGATCACGCGCGCGGCAAAGAATGCGGCACACAGATTGAGCGCCAGCCACATCCAGCGGTTTTTCGCCGACGTCCACACCGGGGCGAAAATATCTTCCTCTGCGCGCAAGCCGGCCAGATGCAGCACTTCGTTTTCCGTTTCGGCGCGGATAAAGTCCATCACGGCACTCACCGTTACACGGCCGAGCAATTTGCCCTCGTCGTCAACCACCGGGGCGGATACCAAGTGGTAGCGTTCAAATGTCTGGGCGGCCTGATGCGCTTTATCGTCGGGATGCAGGGTAACGGTGTCGGTAACCATCAGGGCGGACACGGCCGCCTCCGGTGCGTTGACCAGCAGCTTGTTCAACGGCAGCACGCCTTTGAACAGATCGTCGCGGTCAACCACGAACAACTGGTCGGTGTGGCCGGGGAGATCGTCAAAGCGGCGCAGGTAACGCGCGACCACTTCCAGCGTCACCTCCTCGCGGATGCTCACCATAGCGAAGTCCATCAGTGCGCCGACGCTATCCCGCGGATAGGACATCGCGGCGCGCAGATGTTCGCGTTCCTCGATGGAGAGCGACTTGAACACGTCGCGCATCACGGCTTGCGGCAACTCGTGGGCCAGATCGGCGATTTCGTTCGTGTCGAGTTGCCCGGCCGCCTCGCGCAGTTCCCCGCTGTTCATGCTCGCGATCAGCGATTCGCGTACCGCATCCGATACCTTGATGAGGATTTCGCCGTCGCGTTCCGCCTTGACCATATCCCAGACGAGCAAACGTTGTCCGCTCGGCAGCGCTTCCAATATAAAGGCAATATCGGCGGGGTGCAGCGCGTTGAGTTTTTCCTGCAATTCGTTCAGATGGCGTTGTTCCAGCAGCAGATCCACCAATTCGTGGCGTTCTGCACGGGGCGTCTCGGCTTGGGGTGTTGCCGCCGTTAACAACACATGCGTCTCCAGCAGATGTTGCACCTGTTGGAGGTGGTCTTGCACGTTCCCGGAGAAATGCGGCGCTTTACTGGTTTTATTCATTGCATCAATCTGTTGTTGGCGCGTGTATTGTAAAGAAATCGGGAGAGGCGTGCGCGATGAAAGGGCGAATTAAACGGGAAAACACGCTTTATTCGCAGAATTGATTTTGAGAAATCGCGATAAATTGCAACCGTTGTTAATTTCGTGAGTGGTGCAACCTGCATTGGGGGCTGCGGCATGGGACGAAATCGTGGCAGAGGAAAATTGGGATGGGCATTTTTAAATGCCCGGATAACTGAACCAACGGCAGACGGGATGCTTTGCAACTAAAGGTGACTCGAAAACTACGGCGATAGTATCGAATGAACCAAGTTTAAAGTTAAAGGAGAAATAAAATGCCTTCATATATCAATACCAACCTTGCGTCTTTGAACGCACAGCGCAACTTGAATTCATCGCAAGGTGCTTTGCATACATCCCTGCAACGTTTGTCTTCCGGGCTGCGTGTAAACAGCGCCAAAGACGATGCGGCGGGCATGGCGATCGCCTCGCGCATGGAAAGCCAGATTCGCGGTTTGAATCAGGCGGTACGCAATGCGAACGACGGTATCTCGCTGGCGCAAACTGCCGAAGGTGCCTTGGGCGCGATTCAAAACAATATGCAGCGTATGCGCGAACTGGCGATACAGGGAGCCAATGCCACCTCGAACGGCGACATCGCGGCCATCGACGCGGAGTTCACGCAACTGAATGCGGAAAACGGACGTATTATTGCGGCCACTTCGTTCAACGGTGTTGCCTTGCTCTCGGCTCCGGTGAGCCAAACCTTCCAAGTCGGCGCCAACAGCACTGCGGGTGTTGACGACATTACCATCACGACGGCGGCAGCCTTGGCGCCGACATCGACCACGCTGGGCGCATCATCGACCACGGCACAGGCGGAAATTGCCAAGCTGGATACCGATATTGCCGCCGTGGCTTCGTTGCGCTCCACCTTCGGTTCGGTGCAGTCCCGTTTCGAGTCGGTCATCAACAACTTGCAGATCGCTTCGGAAAACCAGAGTGCTTCGCGCAGCCGCATTATGGATGCAGACTACGCCGCAGAAACAGCCGCACTGACCCGCGCGCAAATCCTGCAACAAGCCGGTACTGCGATGTTGGCACAAGCGAACCAGTCGCCGAATACTGTTCTGACGCTGCTGCGCTAATAGCGCGCTTTCGAAATCGCAAGCGACACGATCGTTATCGTGACGATTGGAGCGGCGAGAGATTGAACGCGACAGCGTTTTGCGCCGGTGCCGGGTTTGGCCATTACGCCAAAATCACCGGAACGTGTTGGGCGCGTAGACAAGGGCAGGGTAGGACATGCCGGATTTGAACTGGCGAGCAACGGATTAAACAGGGTTTGCACGTGTGCGCTTTGCGCCACGATGTACGACATTGCAAGCATCCGGGTAATGTCGCGGCACTTTGTTTTGCGGTGGTAACACTTCGCGGTTGACGTTCCGTTGACTGCATTCTCTGGCAGGCCTGCGCCGCTGGAGCCAAAGGCATTTCTATTAAATGCGCACATCAACAGGCAGCACTCGCGCGTCACCGGAACGTGCCGCTCGGACAGATCGTGTTACCTTGGCACAAACATTGCTGAGCATAGGGCTCCATCATTCATTTACGACAAGGTGCTCCCATGCTATTCGATGCTTACGAACAAAAAGGTCTGCTGTTCAACATGAACTTCAAAGAAGCCGAAGGTAGCTTCGCCTCCTATCGCGGTGATCTGGTTTTGGAGTTGGGCGAAGTCGGCGATGCCCACGGCCACCTCAAACCTCCCGTGTTCACCATCAAAAACACCATCGTGCTGGCCGAAAACGACAAGATCAAACTCTATGTCGGCAGCCTCGACGAACTCGCGCTGCTGCCCAAAGTGCTGGACTACTACAAAGCCGATTTTGCTGCGGATGTGCGTCTCATCCTGTTCGTAGTCAACATCAACAAGCCGCTGGTGATTGAGACCAACGGCCTGAGCATCGCCGCCATCGGCATGCAGGAAGGCCTGATCTGGAACGAGCTGATCGACATCGCCGCGCTGGATAAAGGCGACTTCAAAGGCCAGTCCCCCACCCAAAAGATTGTCACCGTGCACAAGGCGCTGTCCGACTTCAAGCCCAAGGGCGACAAAGTCTCGTTCGAAGAAGCACTCACCCGCACCGTGGAACTGAAACGCGCAGGACGCGGCCCGGTGTAAGCACGGCTGCACGCAGGGGTAGCCGGTGCCGCCCCTGCGACAATCGCTTTGTAGCATTCGCAACAAACCACATCCACTCGGGGTGCCCACATGTCACGCATCGGATTATTTTTCGCCAGCAGTACCGGCAACACCCGCCGCATCGCCAAGATGATTAAAAAACGTTTTGACGACGACACCATGGCCGATGCGCTCAACGTCAACAAAGCCACACCCGAACTGGTCGCCGGATATACGTATCTGATCTTCGGCACCTCGACCCTGGGCGGCGGGCAACTGCCGGGGCTCTCCACCGACTGCATGGGCGGCGGCTGGGAAGAATTTCTGCCGCAACTTAAGGACGTGGATTTCAGCGGCAAGACCGTCGCCATCTTCGGCCTGGGCAATCAGGACAAATACCCGGACGAATTCGTTGATGCCATGGGCGAGATATATCACTTCGTCGTGGCGCGCGGCGCCAAGGTCGTCGGCCAGTGGCCTGCGGACGATTACGACTTCATCGCGTCAAAGGCGTTGGTGGAGGATGAATTTGTTGGGCTCGTACTGGATCAGGAAAACCAGAAGCTGCTCACCGATGCGCGGGTGGAGGTGTGGTTGAAATTGATCGCGGAGGAGTTTGGGCTGGGCGTTTAAACTCTGTAAGTCGGAGCGCTCTAAAATCCAGTGCCCAGATTAATCTCTTCGGGGGCGACAGAAGAGATTAATCTGGGCACTGGGAAACAACTGTATTGCTGCTTTGAGATTCGGTTTTCATAAGACCAAAGCGTACCGAAGTCAGTTCGATTTGACTATCGCCATATCAGCAAGGGCAGGCCGCAGCCTGCCCCGAGTTGAAGTTAAAGCGACGCCGCCACTGCCGTTGCCAGCGGTGTTGTTGCTCTGCCGATGAGCCGACTGAGTTGGCGTCCATCGTCGAATAGCGCGCCTTTGGATACGCCCGTGTCGGAATTCGCCAGCAGTTCGGCGAGGAATTCCGGCAGGCCTGCGCCGAGCAGCGCTTTTTTGTATTCCGCTTCCGGCAGGTTGACGTAGCCGATGGCTTTTCCGCTCTGGCGCGAAATTTCTGCGGCAAATTCGCTCAGGGTGTAGGCGCTGTCACCGGCCAGTTCATAAATCTTGCCGGCCTGATTGTCGCTGGTGAGCACGACGGCGGCGGCTTCGGCGTAGTCGGCGCGCGTGGCGGAGGAGATGCGGCCGTCGCCCGCGCAGCCATACACCGCGCCCAGGGCCAATGCGGTGGGGATGCCGGCGGTGTAGTTCTCGGTGTACCAGCTGTTGCGCAGCAACGCGAAGGGCACGCCGGATGCGCGGATCAATGCTTCCGTCTCTTTGTGTTCGGCGGCCAGCCCGAGCGGAGAGGTGTCGGCGCGCAGCACACTGGTGTAGGCCAACAGTTTGACTCCCGCGCGTTTGGCGGCGTCGATGACGCTGCGGTGCTGTTGCGTGCGTTGTCCGACTTCGCTGGAGGAAATCAATAACACCTTGTCCGCGCCTTGCAGCGCCACATCCAAACTCGCGGGTTGGCCGTAGTCGGCATGGCGCACTTGCACGCCCAATGCCGCGAGGTCTTTGGCTTTCTCGACGTTGCGCACGGCGGCGACGATGTTGCTGGCGGCGGTTTTTTTCAGCAGTGCTGCGATGACGAGACGGCCCAATTGTCCGGTAGCTCCGGTTACGACGATCATGGTGTTTCCTTTCTGTTCAAGTTAATCAAGTTGGGGATGCGAAGAATATCCGTTACAATGACTTTTCGTAAGTACGTACAAAAAGGTAAGTGATATGGCCGCAAAAAATACCGGCAAACTCGCGCAGGCAATGCGTCGCGGAGAAGTCCTGTCCCCGGAATGCCCTTCGCGCGAAATCCTCAAGCACGTCACCAGCCGCTGGGGCGTGCTGGTGCTGGTGGCGTTGCGGGAAGGCACGCACCGCTTCAGCGACCTGCGCCGCAAGGTGGGGGAGGTGAGCGAAAAGATGCTGGCGCAAACGCTACAGCAGTTGGAGCAGGACGGCTTCATCAAGCGGGTGTCGCATCCCGTGGTGCCGCCGCATGTGGAATATTCGCTGACGCCGCTGGGAGAGGGCGTCGGCACTCAGGTTGAGGCGCTGACCGACTGGATCGAAACCAATCTGCCGAAAATCATGAAGGCGCAGCAAAAGCGCGAGCTATAAATCCGGCGTTGTTCGCGGAACGTGGCGGCATTTTTTCGCGCGGGTTACTGGCACACTATTCGCTTAATGTCTTGTAGGAAAAACTACAGGGCACTGCTATGGAACTCGCTGCATCCGAATATTCCGCGAACTCCGCCTACGACGAGCTGCTGGATAGCGGGCTTCAGTCGCGCGCCGCAGCCCAGCCGCTGTTCGACTATCTCGACACGCTGGATAAAAACGAATTGGCCGCACGCCGACAGGCGGTGGATGCCACCATTATGGCGATGGGTATCACCTTCACGGTTTACAGCGACTCCGGTAACATCGACCGCGCGTGGCCGTTCGATCCCATTCCCCGCGTGATGGCGCGCAGCGAATGGGCGCGCATCCAGGCGGGACTCAAGCAACGCCTCTCCGCGCTGAACCTGTTCATCAACGACCTGTATAACGAGCAACGCATCGTCAAAGACGGCGTGTTTCCCGCCGAAGTGCTCGAAGGTTCGGGCAACTTCCGCCCGCAATGCGTCGGCATCACGCCCCGCTTTGGCGTGTGGGCACACATCTGCGGCACCGACCTAGTGCGCGACCGCGACGGCACGGTGTACGTGCTGGAAGACAATCTGCGTGTTCCCTCCGGCGTCTCCTACATGTTGGAGAACCGCCAGATCATGAAGCGCATCTTCCCCGAAGTGTTCCGCACCACGAATATTTTGCCGATAGACGATTACCCCACCCAGCTCTACCAGACATTGTCAGCACTTTCCCCTCGCCCCGGCGACCAGCCCGTGATCGCCGTGCTCACGCCGGGCATTTACAACTCCGCCTATTTCGAGCACAGCTATCTGGCGCAGCAGATGGGCGCATATCTGGTGGAAGGTTCCGATCTTGTGGTGGGCGACGATGACACGGTTTACATGAAAAGCATCACAGGCCTACAGCGCGTGGATGTGATCTATCGCCGCATCGACGACGCCTTTCTCGACCCCGAAGTGTTCAATCCGGATTCGCAACTGGGCGTGAGCGGTCTGATGCGCGCATGGCGCAAAGGCAACGTCGGCATCGCCAACGCGCCCGGTGCCGGTGTGGCAGACGACAAAGTCGTGTATGCCTTCGTGCCGCAGATCATCAAATATTATTTGAATGAGGAGCCCATCCTCGCCAACGTGCCCAGCTACCTGTGCATGTACGACGACCAGCGCGAGTATGTGCTGGACAATCTGGACAAGCTCGTGGTCAAGCCCGCGAACGAATCCGGCGGCTACGGCATGCTGATCGGCCCGCGTGCCACGCCGGAAGAGCGCGCACAATTCGCCGAACTGATCCGCGCCAATCCGCGCAACTATATGGCGCAACCCACGCTCGACATCTCCACCGCACCGACGCTGGTGGATGGAATACTTGCACCGCGCCATCTCGACTTGCGCCCCTTCGTGCTGCAATCGGACAAGCTCTACGCCACCACCGGCGGGCTCACCCGCGTGGCGCTACGCAAAGGCTCGCTGGTGGTGAACTCATCGCAAGGCGGTGGCAGCAAAGACACATGGATCGTGGAGGATGACGCATGCTAGCCCGTGCCGCAGAAAATCTGTACTGGATGGCGCGCTATCTGGAACGCGCCGAAAACACCGCCCGCCTGATCAACAGTACTACCCATGTGCTGCTCGATCTGCCTTTGGGGGCGACCTTCGGCTGGGCCAATCTCATCGAGATCGCCGGGCTGGATAACCTGTTCGAGCAACACTATGGCGAAGCGAACGAAGAATCCATCATGCGCTTCCTCATCGAAGATGCCCGCAACCCCGGCTCCATCTATTCCTGCGTGCAATATGCGCGCGAGAACACCCGCACCCTGCGCGAAGTGTTGCCCGCCGAGATGTGGGAGCGTATCAACAGCCTGTATCTGTATGTGCGCGACAACGCCGCCACCGCCTGCCGCAACCGGCGCGAACGTTACATGGTGTTGAACAATATCATCGAACAACGCCATGCCATCGTCGGGCTGGTATCGGGCTCCATGGCGCACGACATGGCGTACCAGATCATCAAACTCGGGCGCAACATCGAGCGTGCCGACATGACTACGCGCATCCTCGATCTCAACTCCGCCGTGAAATTTCCGCAGGACGGCGTGCTGCACGAAACGCTCATGGAACGGGTATGGATGAGCACCCTCAACTCGCTTTCCGCCTATCAGACTTATCGCCGCCTCGTCTCCATGCACGTGCGCAGCGGCGCGGTGATCGGCTTCGTGCTGCATGACATGCGTTTCCCGCGTAGCGTCGAACACTGCTTGGGCGAAATGGAATCCTGTTTCAGACTGCTGCCGAAATCGCAGCAACTGCAACAGCTCACCGCCCAACTGCGCCACAAGATCGCACAACACGCGACCGACGGCCTCGACGCCGTGGCACTGCACGAATACCTCGACCTGTTGCAGGCCGATCTGGGCGAGATACACAACGCGCTGACGCAGAACTATTTCCACGCCTACCGCGAAGGTGTTCAACTGCCCAGCCACGGCCAGCACGAGATCGAATTTGCCGAGCAATGAAGGCGCGTGTTAGTGTCAGGGACGTGATTCATTGCCCGTTCGTGTTGAACTGAGCGGATCGATAAAAACTTAATTCAAGCCAAACCGATATGACCTATTGCGTTGCCATCAACACCGAACAAGGGTTGGTTTTTTGTTCAGACTCCCGTACCAATGCGGGGTTTGACAACATTTCCATCTATTCCAAGATGCACACCTTCGTCTGGCCGGGCGAGCGCACCTTCGTGCTGCTCTCCGCCGGCAATCTCGCCACCACGCAATCGGTGGTCAAGCGCCTGTGGAGCGACATCGAGAACAACTCCACCGTCAACCTGCGCAACGTCGCCAACATGCTGGGGGCATCCGACTACATCGCCAGCATCAGCGCCGGGGTTCAAAAGCAGCATGTCGAACGCGACACCGCATCCACCAATTTCGAAGCCACCTTTATTTTCGGCGGACAGATCGGCACAGACAAACCCGAGACGCTGCTGATCTACCCGCAGGGCAACTACATCCACGAATCCGACGAACACCCGTTCATGCAGATCGGCGAAGTGAAATACGGCAAACCCATCCTCGACCGCGTCATCAAACGCACCACGCCGCTGACCCACGCCGCCCGCTGCGCACTCGTCTCGATGAACTCCACCGTGCGCAGCAATCTCACTGTCGGTCCGCCCATTGACCTACTCATCTACAAAAAAGACAGCCTCGATTTCGGCCAGCGCATGACCCTCACCGAAAATGACCCGTTCGCCAAACAACTCTCCGAAACGTGGAATCAGGGGTTGATACAGGCACTGGAGAATCTGCCGCACTTTCCTTGGGAAGGTTGAGGTTCGATTTCAGCGGGGGATGAGTGCCGTTTAGGTTTCGGTAGAGGTCGTTAGGCGGCTGAAATTGAGTGGCCGATTCTCGTCCTTATGTGGTGCGCTACATAAGGACGAGGAGCAGTCGCTGGGGGAGGCGTCAGCCGAAGCGGCGTTGCGCCTCTACCGCGAGGCCTGCGCCGATGCTGCCGAACAAGTCGCCTTCTATGCGTCGGGCTTGGGGTAGCTGGGCGGCGATGCGTTCGCGCAGCAGCGGCACGCCGCTGGCGCCGCCGGTGAAAAATACAGTATCCACTGCCTCGCAACGCACTCCGGCCTTTGCCAGCAAAGCACTCAGGGTGGCTCCGATCCGTTCCACCAGCTGCGTCGAAGTCTGTTCAAACTCGACCCGGGTCAGTGTGTGGCGCAGATCCGGTTCTAGTCGATCCAGATGCAGGATGGTGCTGTCGCCAGCGGACAAGGCGATCTTGGCTTCTTCCACTTGCATTGCCAGCCAATGGCCGGCGCGGTCACGGATCAGTTTGAGTAGCCGATCCATGGCTTCGGGCGCTTGGGTGTCCAGATATAGCTCTTGCAGGTCGGCCCAAGTTCGGCGTGTGTAGGCTTGATTGATGGTGTGCCAAGTGGCTAGGTTCGTGTAGTAGCTGGCTGGCATTTCCAAGCCGCGCTTGAGCTTGCTGCGATAACCAAGCAGGGGCATCACTCCGGCCAGACTCAGTTGCCGGTCGAAGTTGGTGCCGCCAATGTGCACGCCGCCGTTGGCCAACAGGTCGTCGCGCCGATCCGCGAGTTTGGCTCGTTGCGGTGAGAGTCGGATCAGGGAAAAGTCGGAGGTGCCGCCGCCGATGTCGGCGATCAGCACCAGTTCTTCGCGGTCAATCTGGCGTTCGTAGTGATAGGCCGCGGCGATGGGCTCGTACTGAAAACTCACCTCGCGGAAGCCGGTGGCGCGGACGATGGCTTCGAGGGTCGCCTCGGCCTTTTGGTCGGCTGCGGTATCATCATCCACGAAGAACACAGGTCGGCCAAACACGGCTTGGTCGAAAGATCTGTCTGCTGCTGTTTCGGCCCGCTGCTTAAGTTCGGCGATGAATTGAGCCAGCAATTCCATGTATGTCTTTGAGCGCCCTTGAACCTCGGTTCTGCCTTCCATCAGGCTGCTGCCCAAGAGGCTTTTCAAGGCGCGCATCAGACGGCCTTCGTAGCCTTCCATATATTCGTTGAGGCCGGCCCGGCCGACGCTTATGGAGTTTTCGTCGGCATTGAAAAATATCACGGAGGGCAGGGTGACCTTGCCGTCTTCCAGCGCCAGCAAGGGCGGCTGGCCGGGACGTAGCCAGCCAGCCGTGGAATTGGATGTACCGAAATCGATGCCGCAGGCGCGGGCAGGAGTTTCAACAGACATAGGCGGGAGATGACCTAAAACCGAGCCGATAGAAAATGGGCGGCGATGCTACCGCCACTGCGGGTAAAAGTCGAATGAATGCACCTTGCCCATCGGTAATACGCAAACACGGCGTCTGAACCTTGCCGCCGCCTTGCAATAGGGCATCGCGATGTTCGGGTTCGTGCTGTGCATCGCGTAGCTCTATTGGCAAAGACAATCTGCCCATCTCGCGGCGCACCTTGATGCAGAACGGGCAGGTCTTGAAGTGATACAGCGCCAGCTGGCCGCATTCCACATCGTTCTGCTGTTGTGCCTCCGCACTGCGCACTATGCCTTTTGGCATTGCCAGTTTTGCCCATAGCAACGTGAACGGCATCAACGCCAAGCGCAGTGTCTTGAAAAACATTTTTACCATTTTCTATTCCGGATTTTGTTTCTGTGCGGGATCCCTGCGACTCAAGGGCGCGCGATTCTACTGAATCAAATGGCGGACGCCAGCTTTTCGGCCAACTTCCCGACATTCGACCAGTCCAGATTGATCGCGCTTTTGCGGGTGGCGATGCTCATGCCCGAATCACGCACCGTGCCGACGAATCCGTCATCACTGGCGATCGGGCTCATGTAAATCTCGCGTTCCGGGCTGATGCCGTCGCGCACGGCAACCAAGGCAAACGAAAGGCTGGAGGCTTCTGCAGGCGTGAGTCTCAATACAAAGTCGTCCGCGAGTTGCAGGCGTATCTGTTTGCCGAGCACGCGATGCAGCGTACTGCTGACTGCAAAAAAGTTCGACTCAGACATTCACCGTCTCCCGCACTGCCTTGAGCAGGCGCATACAGTGGATGTTCGCCGCCAACTCCAGCGCGGTGAAATCATCCAGCGTTATCAATGCGGCATTCGCGCCCGCATCCAACAGTAAACGCACCAGAGGAGTCTTGCCGGCCGAAGCGCAGTAGATGAGTGCCGTGGCGCCGTTTATATTTTGCGTATTGAGCGGTGCGCCCGCTTTGATGAGTGCAGAGGCACACGCTTCGCTGTTGGCAAAGCAGGAGAACCACAGTGCGCCGTTACCATCCGCATTGATCCGCCTAGGATCCGCACCCCGGGTTAGCAATGCGCCGATGGCATCAACATCGCCGACACGCGCGGCATGCATCAAAGGCGTGGTGCCATTGCTAAGCGTCATATTTATCCCGGTTTGTAACGGCTCGGATACATTGAATCCGGCTTGCAGCAACCAACACTTCAGTTCGTTATCGTTCATTCTGTTTCCTTTTTTATTCGTATGCGGGCAAGGTCGAGATGCGTGGATCATCCAGCGCCATACCCACCGCGTAGTGATAAATCACCTGCAACGTATCGTCTTTGAGACCCAGCACTTCATGGTCGGCATCGTCGAAGAAACAGCCGATACCCGTGCCGCGCCATCCGGCGGCTTCGGCTTCCAGCGTGACGATATGCCCAAGCATGCCCGCCTCCCAATGCAGATGCCGGTACGCAGCGGGATCTGCTGCAACGGGGATGGCGAATTCGGCCACCAGCATGAAAGTGACGGCACACTGAGTAGCGATATCCTGATGACAAGACAAAGTGCGTGCGGTTTTTCCGGCACGGGCGGCGACCAGTTGGTACAAAGGCAATCCCGTATCAACAGATTGCCAAGTGAAGGTGTCGCGGAAGGCTGCCTGCAGCAATGTCCGCGCGGCATCATTGCGCGGCAGCGCATACACGCCGGGCGCGATTCCTTCCACGCGATGTACCAGCAACACCGGATGCACGCGCGGGGTGAGCGTCCACATATTCCACACCGGCGAGCCGCCGGGCAACAGCGCCGCGAGCATGCGCCAGAACACGGCCAGCGGCATCACCGACTGCCCGTCGAAAGCTTGCGCGCTGCGGCGTTTTAACAACACTTGTGCGGCACGGATATCGTCATTGCCGCCTCTCCCTGCTATTGCGCTAAAACGGGACACATCAGTCGCCGGCGAATTGCCGCGCGTAGCCACCGCCACCTCTTCGATCACCGGCCATTGGTACTGCGGGTGCGCATCGAGCAACGAGGGTTTTCCCGCCCAATACCGCCACTCCAAAGGCAATGCGCTTTCCGTCGGATGCAGCGCGACGATCACCTCGGCCTCTTCGCGCTCCACCCCCGCAAAATCTTCGGCGCGATCCACACCAAGAGTATGTGCCAACATCGCCGCACCGACTCCCGACAAGCGCGGTGTCCATCCATGCAATGCCGCCGCATAACTCAGCGCCGCCAGCACATGCCCCATATCGAGCTGGCAATAGCGGAAAGCGCGCTCGCCGTATTTCCATGCCTCGCGCCAATGGATGGAACTGAAGCCCAGCCATGCGCCAGCCGTCTGCGTATCGCAGCCCCAAGCGCGGCGCTCCAGTGCGTGATGCAGATTTTGATAGTGATACAGGCCATCCTCCAGCCCCGCGACTCCGGCGCTGATGAACCAGGTCTCGGTCGGATGCAGGTTGCCGGAGGAAGGGTGTACGCGCAAAGACCAGCGCGAACCGGCATATTCTTTCCACGCCGTCAGCCCCGCGCACAAGCGCAATAAAGAGCCGAAATTTTGTATGTTGAAAGGCAGTGCTGCGCGCGATGCGGCGAGCT
Organism: Gallionellaceae bacterium; assembly: GCA_037446005.1. Classification (GTDB taxonomy): domain Bacteria; phylum Pseudomonadota; class Gammaproteobacteria; order Burkholderiales; family Gallionellaceae; genus PALSA-1006. Next base: position 18,077 of record JBBIJL010000002.1, read on the forward strand.
CGCTCCAGGCGATTTCGGCCACCGCAATCTCGCGCGGCAAAGGAGCCTGCGCTGCGCCGAGCCAATCGCGAAACGCCGCAGGCTGGGCATCCCAGTCCAATGTGCCCGGTCCGGCGGCATAACGCTCCGGCGCGTGCTTGCTGCGCGAGTGGTAAGCCAGCACGGTCGCGACGCGAACATCCCCCATCACTAATTGAGTCCGGTCAACTCGTCGGTCAGACAACCGATAGGCTCACCCAATGTGCCTTCCGCATCCGTCTCAAAACGCACCAGATAAATCTCCTCGTCGGGCATTTCCTGTGCATGGCCGATGTTGACCACCACGCCGCGCGTGCCCGCAGCGGCGAGCAAGACATCCGGCTCCACACCGGGGATGCCGCTCTCGCCGGTTTCTTCCAGCGCTTCGTTATATAAATCCAGTGCGGCGAACACCATGTCGCCCATTTGAAATCTGCTCATCGCGTTACCCTCCCGGATTCGGAATCAGTTGCGCTTCACAGCGCAGCGTCTTGTCGTCACCCCATGCCGTGACCATCTCCACAAACCAGCGCACATCGCGCGGGTGCGGACAGAACAGATCGTACTCGGCGTAGAAGCTGCCGTCGCTGTTAAACGTCAGCGTGCCGCAACGGTTGTTGCGCGCATCGCGCCATACCCCTTCATAGCCGGAGCGCTGGTTGGAAGGATCGGTGACCAGCGTAAATTTGGCGGCGGCCAGTTCTATCTTCGGTGCCGCGCCGGTCAAGGTAAAACGCTCGGCTTCCTGTTGCAGCGCGGCAGCGATGCGTGTTCCCAATGCTTCGAGTTCGGCGGGAAGCTGCCGCGCCACCTCCGCTGCTACCATATATCGGCGGGGGCTTTCAGGCGCTCGACCACGTTACCGCCCAGCAGATGCGACTCGAATATCTCGCCCACATCCGCCTTGCTCACGTTGTTGTACATCACGCCCTCGGGATAGACCAGCACGTTCGGCCCCATGCTGCACGGGCCGATACAGCCGCTCGGTGTCACCATCACTTGCGCGAACGCCTGGCGCTGCTGCCATTGCTTCATAAATTCATCCACCACTTCGGCACAACCCTTCGCACCGCAGGAACCGCGCGGATGTCCCGCCGGACGATTCTGGGAACAGACAAATACGTGTCTCGCTGGCTTGGGCATCGTTAGGCTCCCGCTGGCATGGGTTGATGGGTGTGGCACTGCTTCGGACACACGCGGCCGCAGGAACCGCAACCGATACAGTCCATCGCATCGGCGAGCGTCATCACCATGCTGTTGTCTTCGTCTTCATCGTAGTTTTCGTCATCCTCGCTGCGCTCCACCAGCTCGAATACTTTGCGCGGGCAAACTTTGTAGCAGCGTCCGCAGCCGATACAGTTGGCCGCGTTCAACTCGGTGACGAAAGTGGGTTCGTAAGGCGTGCCGCCTCGGGTGATTCCGGTAATGTTAGCCATAATGTTTCCTCTGTTTATCCTTGTATTTCTTTCTGTGCCGCAATCAATTTCGCATTCGCTTCCGCCCATGCCTGGCACGCGTCGTAAGTCGACTGCGCAATAGCGGGAATCTCTTTGTATCCGGCGGGTAACTTATCCTCGACCAGATCATGCAATTGCGAAGCCCATTCGCTGGAAATGCGTTTGAGTTTTTTGACTTCCTTGTCGAGCGCTTTCAATTCTTCTTCGGTCATTTGTTTCTCCTGCGTTTAAAACCTTAACCACCTCCAACTCCCCCTTCTCAGGGGAGGCTGGGAGGGGTTAGGTTTTCCTGTATTAAAGTCCCGCCACTTCCGGGTACTTGCCGATAATTTCCAGCGCCACGGAAAGCAGCTTGTCCGCTTCGTCCTTCATCTTGGACAGGCTCTCGTAGCCGTAGCGGTGCACGTCGCGCAGGGTCTTGTCCATCACCACCAGCTTGCCCACGGTAATCACCGCACGGCCAAAACCTTCGTGAGTGATGTTAATCATCGGCACCGCCATCTGTCCGCACTCTTTTTCGATCAACGAAGCGATAGCGTTGTAAAACGCCTTGATGCGCGATAACAGAATTTCGTCCGGGTCGCCGATCACGGGCATTTCGCGGCGCTGTTCTTTGGTCACCACATACGGCGCGAGAATGCGATCAACCGGCCAGCCGTCATAGGTGCCGTAGCTGTCAATAGCGCGCATCTGCTTGACCATCTCCTGAATGAAATCGGTAGACAACAACGGGTCTGCTGCTTGAGTCATGGTGTTTCTCCTTTAGAAAAGTTTTCATTCTTGTGTTGTACAGTCATGCGTGGCACCCAGCCCGTGAGCCGGGCCAGCAAAAATCCCGCTACAAAACCGCTCCCCGCGCCAAGCACCGCGCCCACGTCGCCCAAGTCCAGCGCTGCCGCGATACCCGCAAAAACAATCGCCAGCACGCAAGGTAGCAGATAAGCCAGCAAGCCCGCCTTGAGCAAATCGCCCTCGCTCATGCTCAGTTGCAACTCGTCGCCCGCGTGAATATTTGCCTCGCATTTCACTTCAATCGCATTACGGTGGTTGGAAAAATATTTCCCCAAGCCGGACGCCCCGCAACTGCTGCGCGACTTGCAACCGCCGCAGCCGGATTCGCCGGAAGGCTCGACACGCGCCGTGCCGTTGCCGGTAGAAATCACTCTTGCGCTGGTCTCTATCATTCCTGCCACTCCTCGTCCGCATCAAAGCCGCCGCCCGCCTGCTTCTTCAAATGTTTGGCCATCCACACCGGCGGATCATTCGCCAGATTTTTTTGCAGCCCCAGCAGCAACTCGTCGATGAGCACGCCTTCCTCCACACGCATGGGCTGGATGCTTTTCGCCAGCAGTTGCTGGATGGCCGATGCGCCCACCGCGTTGCAGTACACCGCCGCGCAATCGCCCAGCAGCTCAACCTTGGCGGCCAGCTTGCCTTCGTGCCCGTCCATCGCGGTCTCGATGAATTCCGCCACTTCCACCAGCCGCGCTTCATTCTCGCCCAACTCGTAAACCGCGAACGCTTCCGCCGCGCCGAAGTGCTGATTGACCGCGCGGCGGTCGCTGGTCGCGAATGCGATTTTTACCGTCATGTTCGCCTCCTCAATGGGTTTGACCAGCCGCAGGTGTCGCACGACCTTCTCCTGTCCGCTGTGCATAGATCGAAACGTAGGGCTCCGGCTCGTGGTGGCCGTGCTCCACCAGCATGTTGGCCAGATCGAACAGCGCCTGCCGCGTGCCGCGGTAGCCCACCCACAACCGCTGGTAGCCGCCGAGCAGATCGTATTGCGGGAAGCCCGCGCGCAGCAGCGGCACGCCGAGGCGGCGCGCGGAAGCCACCGCATGCGAATTGCTGATGACGAGCTGCGCGCCATTTTTTCTGGCCGCGATTTCGAGGTCTTCCAGATCGCCGATGCCGACCTGCACGACGCTCACATCCTGCAAAATATTGGCGCGCGAAGGCGCGACCGCGGCCACCGCCTCGCAGCCCACCTCGCTCACCAGCCGCGCAAAGCCGTAGAGCAGATCGGGATCGGCGGCGATAGCGACACGCGCGAAGCCCAGCATGAAATGCGAATCCACCATCGCGTCCTGCAACTGCGCGCGCTGGCGCTCGATTTTTTCCGGCACGGGCTTGCCGCTGATTTCGGCCAGCGCCGCGACGAAACTGTCCACCGCGCCCAATCCCATCAAACTGTCGAAACGAAAATCCGGCACGCCGGTTTGCGCCTGCAAAAAATCGGCGGCCTCGAACAAAGAATTGCCCAGTACCAGCGTGGCGATGGATTCGCCCATCGTGGAGATCTCCGACACCGGCGTGCCGCCCACCGTGAGCGGACTGCTTTCCATCTCGGTGAGATGCCCGTCGAGCGAGTCGCCGATGTCCGGCAACACCAGCGGGCGCAGGCCGAATGCCTCGATGAGTTCTTTGATGTGTTCGACATCGCCGGGGGTGAGAAATGATCCGGCCAGCACGTTGATTTGTTTTTTGCGCTTGCCCACATTGGCGCTTTTTTCCGGCAGCAATGTTTCCAGCACCGCCTTCACCGCCAGCGCATAACCGCTCTCCAGACACCCCGTAAAATCCGGCGTATTCACCGGCACAACCGGAATGTGGGAAAACTGCGGATGTGCCTTGTAAAACTCTTTCACCAGACGCTTGATGTCCGTGCCCTGCGTTTCAGACAGCCCCGTCGTCGGCAAACCAACCAGCGCGGGCTTGCTCTTCTCGCACACCGCGCGCAAGCCCTCAATCACATTTTCGTCCGCGCTCATCACGGTGGAAACCTGATCCATCGCCGTAGTCTGCAAGGGAATCGGCTCGCGGAAATGGCGCACGAAATACACCTTGCCGAACGCGGTGCAGCCTTGCGAACCGTGCAGCATCGGAATGGCTTTGTTGATGCCGAGGAAGGCCAGCGATGCGCCAACCGGCTGGCTGGCCTTGAGCGGATTCACCGCGAGGGCTTTGTTGCGTTTCAGGATTTCGGCCATGTCATGCTCCCAATTCAATGCCGGGCACAGAGGTCTTCGCCCAAGGCGACGGTTTGCGCACCGCAGGCCACACCGGGCTCTGTATGGTCAGTGCCAACTGGCGTGCCAACTCAACCATGCCGCTGTATCCCTCGTAACCGAATTCGCGCTCCTGATTGATGTCGAGGAACGGGATGCGCGCCTTCAAGGCGGTGTACATATTGCGTCCGCCCGCAATCAGAATATCGGCGCGATATTCCTTCACCGCGCCCAGCAGCGCCTTGGGGCTGCCGTCGGTAATCATCTTGGTTTTGTCGCCCATGATTTCGCGGATGCGCGCTTTGTCTTCTTCGGTGGATTTGTTGGTGCCGGTGGCGACGACTTCCATGCCGAGGTCTTGCAAGGCGGACACAATCGACCACGACTTCACGCCACCGGTATAGAGCAGCACGCGTTTGCCGCGCAGCTTGTCGCGCCACGGTTCGAGCGCCGCATTGATCTTGGCTTCCTCACGCGCAATGAGCGCTTCGGTACGTGCGGTGAGCGAAGGATCGTTGAGCAGTTTGGCGAATTCGCGGAACGCCATCGAGGTGTCGGTCACGCCGTAGAAACTGCCCTCGAAATACGGGGTTTTGTAGTCGGTTTGCAGCTTGCGCGCCACGTTGAGCAAAGCCTTGGCGCACACCACCATGTTGGCTTCGGCGCGGTGCATGGTCTGCACATCATGAAAGCGCGCGTCGCCGGACAAGGTGCACAGGATGCGCAAACCGAGTTCGTCGAACAACGGCAACACATTCCAGAATTCGCCCGCGATGTTGTATTCGCCGATCAGGTTCACATCGTGCACGGCGATGCCGGGGCGCTGCATTTCGGGCAACAGCGGCAACGGCTCCGCCGTGCCCACCACATACTTGAACATGGCCTCGCCCGCGATGCGGTTGCCGAGATTTTTGGTGCCGTAAAAACCCGCGCAATCCACCGGCACCACCGGCACGCCAAATTTTTCGGCGGCGGCTTTGCACACCGCGCCGATGTCGTCGCCGATCAATGCGGGCACGCAAGTGTTGTAAATAAAAACGGCGTTGGGAGAGTAGCTCTCGACCGCCTGTTTGATGGCATGGAACAGCCGCTTCTCGCCGCGCCCCATGATGACATCCTGTTCGGTGAGGTCGGTGGTCATGCCGATGCGGTACAACGTCGGCCCGGAAGAGCGCGTGCCGCGGTTATCCCACGAACTGCCCGCGCAAGCGATGGGGCCGTGCACGATATGCGCCACATCGGCGATGGGCAGCAGCGCAATCTGCGCACCGTCAAACGAACACCCGCCCGCCGTCGCCCCCGGCTTGGGACGCGCGCAACCGGATTTCTCCTTCTTGTTATGCGCGCAGGCGGGTTCGTTCAGCAGTTCGGCGATGTCCTTGGCTTGCATGGCATTGGCTCACGAGTAATGACACTCTCGTATCTGCAAATGCTGTGCCAAGGTCGGCAGGTTGATTTCAATGGGGTTTATCGGAAATTATCTTGTAGCAAAACCGACAAGAACAACAAAAGTAAACGTAGGTCGGGTTGGCGTAGCGTAACCCGACCTACTCAAATTCGTTAAACCGAGTACGGCGCCGCAGCCCAGCTCTTGATTAACGCCGCCTCTGTCTCCGGCAAATAACTGAATCCGGCTTCCAGGTCGCGTGCTACTGCGTAGGCAATCTTGGGGGGCGTGAAGGTGCCCGCGACGAGGTGGAAGTACCATGCGGACGGATAGTGGGCGGCGCGGTCGAAGGCCTGCAACTGTGCGGACATTTCCACGCCGGAAAGTTCGAGGTTCCACTGGAAGGGTTTGAGCGCGCGCGCATAACGCGACACCAGCGAAGCGGAGAGCACCGGGTTGCGGTAACGGTCCTGATGTTCGCGCAGTGCCACAATCCAGTGGTCGCTGAAGTGGCCGCGCGCGGCGGCGCTGCTGTGCGACCATTCGGCCAGCAGGCGCAGCAAGCCGGCATTGCGACCGTCGGCCAGCGATACTTTGGCGATGGCTTGGCGCATGTCGAGCAAGCGGCGGAAACGATAGCGCGGCGCACCGACGGCCTGTGCGGCCAGCACGGCGGGAGCAATCGGTTCAAGCAGCTCCTGCAAATCTTCGGGCGGTTTGTCGAGGTCAATCAGTTTGCGATCCAGCACTTCCTGCAATTCCTCGACTTCCAGTTGCAGAAAATCCGCCGGCGCCGGGCCGTAGGACGCGACGAAATAATGCGTGCGTCCGGTGTGGCGGGTGACCAGCAGGCCGCTGTCGGCATGGCGCTCGACCAACTCGCCCATGTCGCCTTTGCACTCGGCCAGTTCTGCCTTTGCCCAGGTTTCCAGGCTGTCGGCAATGCGCCGTCCGTCCGCCGCGATGATCCCGCCGGAGCGATACCAGCCGCCGCGATCCAGCGCCTGACGGAAGGTGCAGCCGGAGCGGATGCGGTTGGCGATTTCCAGCAGCGCGCTGTGATGCGGACGCGGCGGAAGCGCTTCGATCTCGCCGGCCAAATTGCGCAACGCGGTTTCATCAGGCGTGTAGATACTCATTTATCGTCCCCCAGTAAAAATTCATTCAGGCGCTGCCGCACGGCGGCGCGCACATCCGGCTCGGCATCATCCACCATCCCGGTAATCGCCTCCAGCGGCGCACGCTGCGCCGCTTCCAGCCGCACGATCCAGTCTTCGTCCACCAGCATCTTTGCCGCGTCGTCGGGCAACATGCGCGACGCGACCATGCGCCGCACCTCCGCGTCCCCGTCTTGCGCCAGCGCGCCCAAGGCGAACGGCGGCAGGCGCCGCGCCACTTCTTTGCGCACCTCGCGGTCTGTATCGTGCGCCATGCGCCGCAACTGCCCGTGCGGTAAGCGCTTCGCTACCTGCAAGCGCACCAGATAATCTTCGTCTCCCAGCAAAGCGCCCAGCCGTTCCGGCGCGATGCGCTCGGCCACCGTCATGCGCACTTCGCGGTCGCTGTCATGCAGATACGCATCCAGTTCATCGACCGGCAAGCGGCTCGCCACCACGCGGCGCACCACCTCGTCCGCATCGCGCGGCAACTGGCGCACCAGCTCCAGCGGCGCATAGCGCGCGGCTATTGCGCGCCGCTCCCAGAACGCATCGCCCAGATAATCCGGCGCACACTCCGAATTGCGCCGCAGGAAGCGGTCGATTTGCCGCCCGCTCTGCGCCGTCACGCAAATGTCGCCCGGCACGCATTTGCCCTGCGTCAGTAATGCGCGACGCGGACAGGCCGAGCAACCGGCAAGCACCACCCCGCCCAGCGGGGACGCATCGGACATATTCAATCCCTTCAATTTTCGCTCCGCAATAAACCTTGCCATGGGGAAGAGCAACCACCGTGCCACTTCGCAAGATTCGGGATAAACCTGATAAGGGCAGGGGGGCGGTGCAGGGAAGAAAACGTGGCCGGAATGTTTTGTAGCGATTGCGACAAATTTGCGCTGTAGGTCGGGTTAGGCCGTCAGCAAAACTGCCGGAGAGCCGACGTCCCGCTGGCGCTCCCCTCACATCAGCGCCACGCTCTTAACTTGCGCAAACACATCCATGCCGGACGCCAGACTGAGCAGGTCGCGCGAGCGGCGCGTGATGCGCGACAGCAACGCTTGCGAATCGCCGACCATCATGCGCACCATCACTTTATCGTTTTCCTCATCGCGTATCTCGGCGATGCGCGCGGGCAGAATGTTGGTGATGCTGGATCCTTGCGGCGGCTGCGTGGCGATGCTCACGTCGCGCGCCAGCACGCGGGCGCGCACGCGATTGCCGGACGGCTGTTCCACCTTGCTCACCCACAGACTTCCGCCGGAGAATTCCAGCCGCGTGAGATGATAGCGTTCATCGTGCTGCGCCACCGTCGCGTCGAGCACCGCTCCCGCATCGTCGTAATACGCGGTGGGTAGGTCGAGCCGCGCGAGAGTCTCATGCAGCTCGCCGCTGGCGATGACGCGCCCTTGTTCCAGCAGCACCAGATGATCGGCCAGCCGCGCCACTTCATCCATGGCATGGCTCACGTAAAACACGGGAATATCCAGCTCACGGTGCAGGCGTTCCAGATAGGGCAGGATGTCTTGCTTGCTGGCGCTGTCGAGCGCGGAGAGCGGCTCGTCCATCAGCAGAATGCGCGGGCTGGTGAGCAGCGCGCGACCGATGGCGACGCGCTGGCGTTCGCCGCCGGAGAGTTGCGTCGGATCGTTGCGCCCGATCAAGTGAGACAACCCCAGCCAACCTACCACGTGTTCCAACTGCACTTTGCGCTCTGCCGGAACGATACGTTTGTAGCCATATTCCAGATTAGCGCGCACCGACAGATGCGGAAACAGACTCGCCTCTTGGAATACATAGCCCAATGGACGCTGATGCACGGGGACAAAGGTCTTGTCGTCTTGCCACATTTCACCGTTCACTTGCAGCGAACCTTGCGCACGCTCCAATCCCGCAATGCAGCGCAGCAACGTGGTCTTGCCCGAACCGGAGGGGCCGAACAGCGCCGTCCCCCCCTGCGCTGGCACATCAAAAGCGGCATCCAGCGTGAAGCTGTCCAACTGCATCTTGAACTGCGCGTGAATGTTGCTCATTTGCTCATCCTCGACAATTTGCCGCCCGCGAGATACAGCGCCAGCAGCACCACGAACGAGAACAGCACCATGCCGCCCGCCAGCACATGCGCCGCGCTGTATTCCATCGCCTCGACGTGGTTGTAGATGGCCACCGAGAGCACGCGCGTTTCGCCGTCGATGTTGCCGCCCAGCATCAGCACCACGCCGAACTCGCCGACCGTATGCGCGAAGGCCAGGATTATCGCGGTGAGAAAACCGGGGCGCGCCAGCGGTAACGCCACGCTGATAAATCTATCCCGCGCATTGGCGCGCAAAGTTGCCGCCACTTCCAGCGGACGCTTGCCGATTGCCTCGAACGCGTTCTGGAGCGGTTGCACCGCGAAGGGCATGGAGAAGAACACCGAGCCGATCACCAAACCGTAAAAGGTAAACGGCAACCGGCCCAAGCCTAGCGCCGTGGTCAGTTCGCCCACCGCCCCGTGCGGCCCCATCAATAACAGCAGATAGAAGCCCAGCACGCTCGGCGGCAGCACCAGCGGCAAGGCGACAACTGCCGCGACGGATCCTTTGTACCAACGGCGGCTATGCGCCAACCACCACGCCAGCGGCGTGGCGATGAGCAGCAGCAAACACGTGGTGACGCTCGCCAGCTTGAGCGTCAGCCAGACAGCTTGCAGATCGGCTGGGGCTAATATGGACATTGCTTCAACTCAACAGGATTTATCGTTACTCAAGGCAACTCATATCCGAAGTTGCGGATGATGGAAACGGCCTTGTCGCTTTTTAGATAGGCCATAAAAGCTTTGGCCGCCTCTTTATCTTTTGCTGCGGATAACTGCACTGCCGCCTGCTTGATGGGATTGTACAAATGCGCGGGCACGACCCACCACGACCCCTCCGTCACCTTGCCGTCTTTGGTGATCTGCGACAGCGCGATGAAAGCCATCTCGGCATTGCCGGTCGCGGCGAACTGGTAAGTCTGGGTGATGCTCTCGCCCGTCACCAGCTTGCTTTGCACGGCACTCCACAGCCCCATGTCCTCCAGCGTCTCTTTGGCAGCGAGGCCGTAAGGAGCCAGTTTGGGATCGGCATAAGCGATCTTGTTGTATGCGCCTTTGCGCAACACATAACCCTTGTCATCCACATAGCTGGGCTGCGCACTCCACAACACCAGCTTGCCCAGCGCATAAACGAAACGCGAGCCTTCTACCGCCAGCCCTTCTTTCTCCAGCAGCTTGGGATTCTTCTCGTCGGCCGCGAGGAACACGTCGAACGGCGCACCTTCTTTGATCTGCGCAGTGAACTTGCCGCTCGAACCGAAACTCAGCTTCACCGTATGCCCGCTCTCTTTCTGAAACAACTCGACGATCTGTTTGACCGGCTCGGTGAAGTTAGCCGCCACTGCCGCGTTGACTTCACCTGCATTCGCCGATGCCATCGCAGCCAGCAGCAGTACTCCCGTCAGCAAATTTAATTTATGCGCTTTCATATTTCTCTCCCTATGCGTTGACGGCCAAGATAACGTGCGAAGCCTTGATGAGCGCGCAAGCCTTCACGCCTTCTTTGAGCCCCAGCGTCTTGACGCTGTCGTTGGTCACGATGGCCGCCACGCTCTTGCCGCCCGCCAGCTCGATGACGACCTCGCCGTTGATCGCACCTTCCTGGCAACGCACTACCGTGCCATGCAACTCATTGCGTGCACTGGTCTTGAATCCCTCGGATGTCGTCACGATCACCCACGGTGCCTTCACCATCGCATACGCCTCGCCGCCCACCTTCAAACCCAGATGCTCTACACTTTCGTTGGTGATGACCGCTGCCAGCGTGTCGCCACTGCCAATGTCCAACACCACCTCGGCATTGATCTGCCCCAGCTTGATGCTTTTGATCTTGCCCAAGAACTGATTGCGCGCACTCGTCTTCATATCGAATCTCCTGATCAAATGGTAATACTCGTCAAAATCGTCCATCACCTCGGCCAGCTTTTTCAGCACCTGCTCGCGCTCCTGCTCCAAGCGCCGATACGCACCGGCCACGCGGCGGCCGTAAGTGGTGAGCGTCGTACCGCCGCCTTTAGCGCCACCGGTCTTGCGCTCCACCAGCGGTTGCTCGGACAGGTTGTTGATCCCCTCCACCGCCTCCCATGCCGCCTTGTAGCTCATCCCCATCGCGCTGGCCGCCGCCGTGATGGAACCTGTCGCGTCGATGCGCTCCAGCAATTCCAGATGATCCCAGCGCCGACCTTTGGCGATCTTTAACTTGGATACAACAGCGGGTTCTGAATTCTTGAGCGTCTTTTTCACTGCCACTGATTGAGTCATGTCGTCCTGCCTCCATGCGTTATAACTTTGTCCTGCCTAACGCTGAGCAAAAGCGATGCCATCGCTGCAATCGCGCTCGCTGTCCCCGCTGCTATTTGATTCCGATGCGGCAGTGCATGTGCACGGACATTCCGCAATGGCGTGCGTCTTGTAGCTTTCTGAACAATTTAGTTGGTTTGTTACAACCTAAAAGACATAACGCTATGCCAGCGCACCATCCAAGTCTGCATAAAGCTTGGCGTTGCCTCATTGGCATGCCCCTTGCTGAATGGCGGTTGCGTTATGCACCCAACGACATAACCGAATTCAATCTCATAAGGAGCCGCAAATGATCCATCGCAAATTACTCAGTCACCTGATCGCCCTCTCTTTGATTGCCCCCATACCGGCCTTGGCCGACTCCGCCAACGTCAGCCTGTACGGTGTGACAAACGTTTCATACGACTCGATCAGCACCGGAACCGGCACCACCGCGACCGGGACGACCGTCAACAAAGTGTCGAGCAACGCCTCGCGCATCGGGCTCAAGGGGACGGAAGACGTCGGCGACGGCTTTTCCGCGAACTGGCAAATCGAATCATTGATCGCGCTGGACAATGCGGGCGGCACGTTCGCCACGCGCAATACTTTTGCCGGATTGAGCCACAAGAGTTATGGCGCGCTATTGCTGGGGCGTTACGACACGCCCTACAAACTATCCACGCGCAGGCAGGACAATTTCTCCGACAGCATCGCCGATAACCGCTCGCTGTTTGGCACCGTCTCTACTGCCGCAACGGCTACCGCTTTCAGTTCTGCCTATGCCGCTTTCGACGGACGCCAAGCTGACACGATTGCCTACACCAGCCCGTTGATCGAAGGGTTTAGCGCCGCGCTGGCCTATGTAAATCTGGATGAAACGGCCACCACCGCCGCCAAGCAAAAAGCTTCCGCCTATTCGTTTGCCGGCATGTACGACTCGGGCATCATCTACGCTTCTTTCGCATATGAGGCTCACAATCTGGACACCGTCCGCATCGGCGGCAAGGAGGAGGCATGGAGAGCCGGTTTGGGATACACGATGGACAATTACTCGGTCGGTGCGGCTTACGAAAAGACGACCGATGCGCTCGGCGGTGCCGCGACACTGGGCACGGGCGGGCCAACAGTCTGTGCCGCATTGGCCGTCGGATCGAATTGTCTGGGACACTCGGCCGCGTACCTGACCGGGAAATACACTATCGGTAGCGGAGCCGTAAAAGCGGCTTATAGCAAAGTCGGCGCTCTCGGTTATCTCGGCAACACCGGTGCCGATCAGCTGTCGCTCGGCTACGACCACCGCCTGACCAAGCGCACCACGCTGTTCACCGTGTATACCAAGCTGACGAACCAAGCCAACGCCAACTACGGGTTGGGGAGTGCGGCATTTTCCAGCGGCGCCGTGGCATCCATCGGCAAGGGCGCCGACCCGTCCGCGCTGTCTTTCGGTATGAAACACACTTTCTAACCGGTGACGCCGGTCTCTCTGCAAATGGTCGGATAGCCGGGTAAGCATCGCGCAAGGTGTACGTCCGTGAGGCGCACATCTTGCTTACATGTGGATGCCATTTCCGCCTATTTCAGAGAGTACTTAAAACATGAGAAAACCTTCCTTACAGCAACGCTTGCACGCAAAGAAACGCAGCCAGGCGCTTCTGATTGGTGTCACTTGGTATAACGAAGAAACCTGGGCGCAGGTGAAGGCCACGGCATCCGACCCCGAGTGTTTCGAGGATTCGTTTGAGAAATGGAAGGCGATGGCGGTAGCGGCGCGCAGGGAGTTTCAGCGTTCAGGCGTGCGTGCAATCGAATGCCTGATCGACCCGCAAGAATTTTTTGAGTGGTGCGCGCTGAACAGTCAGGAAAACAACGCTACTGCAAGAGCCGAGTTCGTGTCGGAAATATTGAGTGTCGCCCAAGCCCAAATGCAAGCCGTGTAGGCCCATTCGGGGTTGAACTATTCTTTATCCACCTCGGCGATCACCACGCCGATGGCCTGCAACGGATCGTCAGTGAGGCTCAGGCAGTGTTCGCTGCCGTTGACCAGATAGAGGTTGAATTTTTCGCGGCGCAGGGTAGGGGGCATGCGTGCGGGCATGTCGTCGTCGTTGCAGAAGGTGAAGCGCAAATCCGGCCACGTCTGCTTCAACGAGACCAGCGTGTCATCGTTCAGCGCGCCCAGTGACGCGGCAGTGTTGGCGATATGTTCCAGTGTTTCGGGGACGATCATCGCCTAGTCCTCTTCCGCTTCCGAGAAGCGGCTCAACGATTTTGCTTCCACGCCGAGTATCTTGGCCAGCCAGGGCGGCGGTGCGTCGAGCACGGCTTGCAGGCGTTGCAGGGCGATGCTGGCCTTGCCGCCTTCCGGCGCTTTCACCGGATGCACGTTGGCGCGCACGGCTTTGGCTGCTGCCGGGCCGCCGATGGATTGCACGTAAACAATCTGGCAATCGTTGATGAGATTGGCGCGTGCGACGTTTTTATCTTCGGCCACATCGGTGATGGCCGTCGAGCGCACGTCGATCAGGCGGATCTCGTTGCGCCCGACCTGATAGACCAGAAAGCGCGGGCAGGAACCGAAGTGCCCGTCGAGATTTTCTTCGCTGTTCGAGGCCACGGCCACGCGCAGGCTGCCGGGCATGTCGCCCTCTTTGTAGGCCACGGTCGGCGGCAGATTTTCATCTTCACCGGAGGCTCCCCACAAGAGGCGCACGGCCAGCTTGATGGATGCGCCGTCCACATCCGGCTCGACCGTTTCTTCGCCGGAGAGGATGAGCTTGATGTCGGCCACGGTCACCTTGGCGAGCTTTTCTTCGGTGATCGGCAAGCCGATCTGGTCGCCCAATTTGGTCGCGAAAGCCCCCGCGTTCACATCGGCAAGCGCGCGTGCGGCCTGTGCGATGCGCAGGGCGGCTGTTTTGGTGATGACGGTGGTGGAAGTCATACGAGGCCTCTTGTTTGTTCGACACGCTTAAACCATTCGTTCTGAGCATGCCGAAGTATTTGGCCGTTCATCCTTCGACAAGCTCGGGACGAACGGAGTTTGTTACGCCGCGATCTGGGTAATGCAGCCCTTGATCGGGCACACCTTCACGCATTGCGGCTTGTTGTATTCACCTTCGCACTCGGTACATTCGTTTGCGTTGATGACGTACAGACCTTTCTTGGTGCTGATGGAAGCCGTTGGGCATTCCGGTTCGCAGTCACCGCAGGAAGTGCACATGTCGGGATTGATTTTCATTGCCATGATGATTTCTCCTGTCGATTATTCCGCCGCATCGAGACGCTTGGCACGCACCGAATAAGGTAGCCGTGCCGGAGCGGCCTGCGGTTCGATGTAATACGTTCCGCCGTTGTTGAGCTTGATCTCTCCGCCCCACTTCTCCGGGGTGTCGAACTCCATCGAAACGATGGTGTCCTCGAGATCGCGTTTGGGCAGATAGAACTGATAACTACCCTTTGCGTCGCGACGGATCATGATGTTTGCCATTTGCAATTCCTTTGGAATTGCAGGATCTAGCTATTAGGACTGAGGATTGAGTGGAGCAGCGGCTCCCCTCAATCCTAGTTCCTAAATCCTAGTTCCTGCCTTAACGCACCAGATCGTGGTTGTAGTCGGTCGTTCCCATGCCGCGGGTTTCTTCGTCCAGACGTTCCATCACCGCGTTCACGATGGTGGTGAGCATCTGCATGGCGCCCTCGTAACCCAGGGTAGTCGAGCGGTGCAGGTGGTGACGGTCGAAGATCGGGAAGCCGATACGGATCAGCGGAACCTCAAACTCTTTACCCTTGTGCAAGGTATCGCGCTGGATGAACTTGGCGTAGGAGTTGCCGATCATGAAATCCGGCTTCTCGGTCAGCACCAGCGAACGGAAGTGCCACAGGTCGGCGCCCGCGAACAACTGGGTGTTCTTGCCGTAAGGGGTTTCGGCCAGCATCTTTTCCATAGCCTTCGTCCACTTCTTGCTGCCGTTGTTGCACAGCACGTGCAGCGGCTCGATGCCCAGTTCGGTGAGGAACTTGGTCATGCCGAAGGTGAAATCAGGATCGCCGTACAGGCTGATCTTCTTGCCGTGCAGCCAAGTGTGGCTGTCCATCATCATGTCGACCAGACGGCCACGCTCTGTTGCCAGAGATGCGGGGATAGCCTTGCCGGTTGCTTCCGCGACTTTCATCAGGAACTCGTCAGTCCACTCCAGACCCATCGGAATGCTGATCTTCGGCACTTCGTGTTTCCATGTGGTCTCAACAAATTTCTTGGTCTTGTCGAGCTGCATCGGCTGCAACAGGAAAGTGGTCTTGGCGTTCGGCGCATCCTTCACTTGCTCTTGCGTCGTGCCGCCCGCGTACATGCGGAACTCGCCGTCAGCCGGGGTATCCAGCACTTCGGTCGGGTCGCTCAGCAGGGTGTAGTCCACGCCCATTTCCTTCATCATGCGGTGCATGACGCGGTAGTTGCCGAGGTAAGTCTCGAAGCCGGGAACGATGTTGATCTTGCCGTTCTTGCCGGGCTCTTTGCCTTCCATCGTGTTCAGCGTGAAGTAACGGATGATGCCTTCGAACATGTTGTCCCAGCCGGTCACGTGCGAACCGACGAAAGACGGTGTATGCGCGTAAGGCACGGGGAACTCTTCCGGCACATGACCCGCGTTCTTGCTGTTGCGGATGAAGGCGTTCAGGTCGTCACCGATCACCTCGGCCATGCAGGTGGTGGAAACCGCGATCATGTCGGGCTTGTACATCGCCTTGGCGTTTTCCAGACCGTCCTTCATGTTTTGCTGGCCGCCGAACACGGCCGCGTCTTCGGTCATGGAGTCGGATACGCAAGACACGGGCTCGCGGAAATGACGGTTGAAGTAAGTGCGGAAATAGGCCACGCAACCTTGCGAACCGTGCACATACGGCAGGGTCTTTTCAAAGCCCAGCGCGCACAATACGGCGCCCAGCGGTTGGCAGGCTTTGGCCGGGTTAACGGTCAGCGCTTCGCGCTTGAAGTTCAGTTCGCGGTATTCCATCGTGGTGGTCCACTTGAAAGTTTCCTGAACTTTGTCGGCGTCGTGGCCTTCTTCAAACAGCTTCTTCTTGTTGCCCAGCGAATCCTTGTACTCGTCCTGACGGAACAGGGGATAACAAGGTTTGATGTCATCAACTTTTTGCATTTCTATCTCCTTAGCCGCACTGCCAATTTGCAGATGCCGGCACAGATTGAGTATTGGACGGCGGCGCGCGCCGTCCCCAAATTACTTGTGCTTACTTCTTCAACCACGGTGCTGTCAGCTTGTTCCAGCACGGGTTGTTGAGGGTCATGTCCATATCGCGGGCGAAGATGGCGAAGCCGTCATAGCTGTGATACGGGCCGGAGTAGTCCCACGAGTGCATCTGGCGGAAAGGGATACCCATCTTTTGGAAGATGAACTTTTCCTTGATGCCGGAACCGACCAGATCGGGCTTGACCTTCTTCACGAACTCTTCGAATTCGAGGCCGGTCACGTCGTCGTACAGCAAAGTGGCGTTGCCCATTTCCTTGATGGTGCGGTCGTAGTCGTCGTTGTGACCGAACTCGTAACCGGTACCGACCACTTCCATGCCGAGGTCTTCATAAGCGCCGATCACGTGACGCGGACGCAGACCACCGACGTACAGCATGACGCGCTTGCCTTGCAGACGCGGCTTGTACTTGGCGATGATGGCTTCCATCTGCGGCTTGTACTTGGCGATCACTTTCTCGGCGTTGGCCTTGATCTTGTCGTCGAAGAAGCTGGCGATTTCGCGGATGGAGGCTTCGATCTTGGTCGGGCCGAAGAAGTTGTATTCCATGTAAGGGATACCGTACTTCTCTTCCATGTGGCGGCTGATGTAGTTCATCGAACGGTAGCAGTGCAGCAGGTTCAGCTTGGCCTTGGGGGTGTTTTCCATTTCGGCCAAGGTGCCGTCGCCGGACCATTGCGCGATTACGCGCAAGCCCATGTCTTCGAGGATGGTGCGGGTGGCCCATGCGTCGCCGCCGATGTTGTAGTCGCCGATGATGGTCACATCGTAGGGAGTGGACTCGAAAGCCTTCTCGTCGCGGTTGCCCAGCACCCAGTCACGGATCGCGTCGTTGGCGATGTGGTGACCCAGCGATTGCGACACGCCGCGGAAACCTTCGCAGCGCACGGGGATCACCGGCTTGTTGATTTCTTTGGCAGTCTTCTTCGACACCGCTTCGATGTCGTCACCAATCAGACCGATCGGGCACTCGGACTGCACGGAGATACCTTTGTGCAGCGGGAACAGTTGTTCGACTTCGCCGATCAGTTTGGCGAGCTTCTTGTCGCCGCCGAACACGATGTCTTTTTCCTGGAAGTCGGAAGTGAAGTTCATGGTGCCGAAGGCGTTCACGCCGGTGGTGCCGACGTAGTAGTTACGGCGACCGGCGCGGGAGTACTGACCGCAGCCGACCGGGCCGTGGGAAATATGGATCATGTCCTTGATCGGGCCCCACACCACACCCTTGGAACCGGCGTAAGCGCAGCCGCGGATCGTCATCACACCCGGCAAAGATTTGCGGTTGGAAGTGATGCACTTCTTGGACTGTTCGATGGATTGATCGTTGACCGCCAAGTGTTTGGCGCGGTCTTTCTTGGCTTTCTCGGGATAAACCTCGAGCACCTCTTGAATGAGAGCCTGGGTTTCTTCGCGTGTTAATGCTGTCATTTCATTCTCCTTTGATGACCCACCAATCTGTGGAGTCCGTCAGGGTTGGGGAGTTCGAGCGAACCGGACAACCCGGCCCGCTCTTGCGACACTTAGGCTGCTGCGGCGGCCTTGCCGATGATGGACTCGTCTTCGACTTCCATGATGCCGAATTCCATCAACAGGGCTTCCAGTTCGTCCATGGTGATCGGGGTCGGGATCACGAACTTCTTGTTCTCCACAACCTTCTTCGCCAGAGCGCGATACTCGTCGGCTTGCTTTGCCTTCGGATCGTATTCGATCACGGTCATACGGCGGATTTCAGCGTGTTGCACAGCGTTGTCGCGCGGCACGAAGTGGATCATCTGGGTGCCCAGGCGAGCTGCCAGCGCCATGATGAGTTCGTCTTCGCGGTCGGTGTTACGGCTGTTGCAGATCAGACCGGCCAGACGCACGCCACCGGAATTCGCATACTTCACGATACCCTTGGCAATGTTGTTGGCAGCGTACATCGCCATCATTTCGCCGGAGCAAACGATGTAAATTTCCTGCGCTTTGTTTTCGCGGATAGGCATCGCGAAACCGCCGCACACCACGTCACCCAGCACGTCGTAGAACACGAAGTCGAGGTCTTCGTCATACGCGCCTTCTTCTTCCAGGAAGTTGATGGCGGTGATAACGCCGCGGCCTGCGCAGCCAACGCCGGGTTCCGGACCACCGGACTCAACGCACTTAACGCCGCCGTAACCAACGGACAGTACGTCTTCCAGCTCGAGGTCTTCCACGGAACCCGCTTCGGCAGCCAGCTCCATCACGGAGTTTTGTGCCTTGGAGTGCAGAATCAAACGAGTAGAGTCAGCCTTGGGGTCGCAGCCGACGATCATCACCTTCTTACCGGCTTCGGCCAGAGCAGCCACCAGGTTTTGGGTCGTAGTGGATTTACCGATACCACCCTTCCCGTAAATTGCGCATTGACGCAGTGCCATGTTAGTCTCCTGAGAGTTACGAAAATGAAATGCGATTTAAAAACTGTTGCTCGCACCCTATCCATCGCAAGCTCCGTGCCACCCCGCCAAAAAACCTCCAAGCCACTGAAATGCCAACACAAAATTATTCAGCACAAAACGCGTTGGCAGAGGCGCAACACAACAAAACAAACGGCTTTGTAGCAGTGGCGACAACGCCAATTCTCGGTTTGCCGCGCAACGCGCGCCTGCCCATCAACCGCTGCAACCTGCCCGCAGACATACTCGGCGGTCTTACTTTTCAGCGCGCACCCGTCGCGCTCGAACTCGACGGCATCGCGCAATTCCACCGCGGATTTTTTGCGCTGCTGGATAAGCTCGACGATGCAAATGAGCGAGCACGCGCTTTCACCATGCACATGAATGCCGCCTTCTATCTGGACGAACCGGAACAGGCGGGCTACTCGCTGCAAACAATGAATAAGCGCCAGAAGGCCGACTACCTGCGCATGGTGCGCGGCTGGGGTTTCGATGCGGACGGCAGGGAAGGGGCGGCGCTCAAAGGCTGGGTCGAATCGCGCTTCGGCCTACTGCCGCGCCATCACGGCGGCAACATCCGCGATTTTTCCAGCAACACTTACCGGCATTATCTGGAAATGCGCGCCACCGCTTTATATGGCACCAACGCATTGGAAGCCCAGTTCGACCTGCTCTACAGCTATTGCCAATATGAACTCGCGCGCCAACACCCGGGGCAAACCCACCTCACCCTGTATCGCGGCGTGAACCGCGTGGACGACCACGAGACCCTCGCCACGCTCGACAGCAAACGCCGCGTCGTCCTGTTCAACAGCCTGAGCTCCTTCACCGCCAACCGCGAACGCGCCGACGAATTTGGCGACTACCTGCTCACCGCGCAGGTGCCGTTATCAAAAATATTTTTCTACACGAGCTTACTGCCGGGGATGTTGCAAGGGGAAGACGAGTACACGGTGATTGGCGGGTTGTATGAGGTGAGTATTGCGGCGTATTGATCCAACAGGTAGGGGGCAATAAGCATAGCGCATTGCACCGGATGTTTGAGGCTTTTCATGCGGCGCAATGCCCGTTGATTATTGCGCGAAATCAAAAATAAAAGCCCAATTTCTTAATGATAGGAAAAAGGCTTAATTCCAACCAACTGGAGTTCGTTAGATGTCAAATAGTTTCGTTCAATTCCCCCATCCAGGGGGAGAACCCCCAATCAATTTCATCAGAGGAAATATTTGTCCCGCCAATACTACGGGAAATCACTTTCGAAAATTTCTCCTAGCCGAGAATGGTTGTTATCTTGCCCAGAACAGCAATGCAGAGCCAAAAGACTGGGAACGTAAAGAGAATTCCTGTTTTACCCTATGGGGGGAGTGGGAGCTACCCTCCCGCGTCACCTTTCCCCCTAACTTCCACCAAAGTCCACGCACCATTCAATACAATGGATTTCCTTTCCAATTACATACGCCCATTAAACCCTCTATGCCTTTTAGCAACGGCATCAAAGCAAGTTCATGCGGCATCAAGACAACCTCGTGTAGCGCCACCTCTGCGTCATGCGCTACACAGGGCGCAAAGTCCACGGATCCTTTCGTATTTTGCGAACCGATGCTCTACTATCACTGCAAAATTAAAAGGTACAAGAAGCTTAGAAGTTTGAACAATGGTGACATTGTAGTTTTTGGCTCCAAACTCAACGGAAAATTTGTTGTCGATACTGTGTTTGTTGTGAACAATCGGGTATCAGTGCAAGACCAATCTCTGTGCGGGCTATTCTCACAAGCCAACGGAGGTTATTTTTCCACCGATCCGCTTGTCTATCGCGGAGCAACCTTTGCAAATCCCGTTAATGGAATGTTCAGCTTCTTTCCCGCCTTGCCATGCAGCGACGGAACACCGCAGCCTTTCGCTCGACCAACTTTGAATTTATCCGGACTCATAAATCATAAACACGGACGCGGATTGCGCGCTATATCTATTCAAAATGCCAAGCAAGTATGGATGGACATCGTCAATCAAATCACGCAACAAGGCAATGTTCTCGGTCTGCGTGCATAGTTCACGTAAGGCACAATCCTTATTGTGCCGAATGTTTTGATCTCGCCCGCACAGGCTCTCACCAACACAAAACACTTGCCCTTAATTCGGATATCTGCGCGTCCGCGATTTTGTCCGGCGCGAAGGTGCTGTTGTCTGAAGATATGCAAGACGGTTTAAAGATCGACGGCATGTCCGTAAAAAATCCTTTCGCATAATCGCTCCTGCATCCCGCACGCCGACCTCTGGCTGATTTCTTGCTCCTCCCCCCGGCTGCCATCGGCAATATCGCCAGTCATTTGCTCTGGCCTGCACATTTCCATTCGTCCGCACGCAGGTGCGACATGAATGTAGGCAAACCGACATTGCCGGTGATTTTTGTTGCGTGGTTTTCGTAAAAATATTTGGAGCGACGATGAAGTTTTACATGACACCCGGCTCGTGCTCGACCGGCATCCACATTCTGCTCGAAGAGCTGGAGCTCACGTTCGAGGTGTATCTGGTCAATCTGATGGCGGGCGATCATCTCAAGCCGGAGAATTTGGCGGTGAATCCGAAGGCCACCATTCCGACGTTGGTGCGCGATGACGGTGTGCCCATCACCGAGTTTCAGGCTATCGCTTGGTGGCTGGCGCGCGCGTATCCCAAGGCGGGTTTGTTGCCGGCGGATAGCGAAGGCGAAGTGCGCGTGATCGAAACGCTCGATTACGTGGTCGGCACGATACACGGGCAGGGCTACACGCGCATTTTTACTACGGAGAATTATTCGGCCAACAAGGCGGAGCACGAGGCGATTCGGGCGCGCGGGCGCGAGATCGTCGCCAAGGGTTTTGCGGTGCTGAACGAGGTGCTGGCCGGAAAAGAATATGCGGTCGGCCGCTTCAGCATCGCCGATGCGGCGCTGTTCTATGTCGAATTCTGGGCCGACAAGATCAAGCTGGAAGTGCCGCCGAATTGTCTGGCGCATTACCGCCGCATGCTGCAACGGCCTGCGGTGCGGCGGGTGTTGCTGGAAGAAGGGTACCGGGTTTGAGTGCCATGAAGGAAAAGACCTCACAAATTAAAACCGCGCTCGATTGGTCGGCCTATGAGAGCTACGGCAGTTTCGGCTTTGATAGTTTCGGCGGTTTGGGCGAGAGCGATGCGCTCGCGCCGTCGGCGGGTGGCGGTTACGCCAAGGCCGCTGCGGTATGTATGGGGAAGCGCCAGTGCCAGCGCAAAGAGGCGGGGGTGATGTGTCCCAGTTTTCGCGTCACCGATAAAGACGAGCATTCGACCCATCACCGCGCCGTCACGCTCAAGGCCGCGCTCGCCGGTGAGCTGGGCGCCCAGCCGTTCGCGGGAGCAGAGCTGGCGGCCGCCATGGAGCTGTGCGTGAGTTGCAAGGGATGCAAAAGCGAATGCCCGCACGGTGTGGACATGGCGCTGTTGCGCGTCGAAGCGCTGGCGCAACGCTGGGCGGCGCAGGGGCGCGTGCCGTTGCGCACACGCCTGTTCGCCTATACGCCGCGCTTCGCCATGCACTTGAAGCTCTTCAACTGGCTAAACGCCGTGCGCAAACACATTCCGCTGATCGCCAATGCGCTGGAGCGCTGGCCGGGCATCGCCGCCAAGCGTTCGCTGCCTCAAGCGGCGGCGCGCGATTTTCTTTCCACACAGCCGCAGTCGGTTTCGCCGGCTGAGAATGCGCGTGAAGTTGTGCTGTTGGTGGATACCTTTTCCAACCATCTCGATCCGCAGATTGCCCATGCCGCACTGGAGGTGTTGCAGGCGGCGAGCTACACCGTGCATATTGCGCAGCCAGCGGCAGGTGAGCGCCCGCTGTGCTGCGGACGTACTTTTCTTTCCAACGGGCTGGTCGCCGAAGCGCGCGCCGAGGCAACCCGCTTGCTCGATGCGCTCGCCCCGTTTGCCGAACGCGGGCTCCCCGTCATCGGGCTGGAGCCTTCCTGCCTGCTGATGCTGCGCGACGAATACCATTCGCTCGGGTTGGGCGAGCGCGTCCTCACGTTCGCAAAATCCGCCGTGCTGCTGGAAGAGTTTCTCGCACGCGAACACGATGCCAAGCGTCTGACCTTGCCGCTCAAACCGCTGAATGAAAAAGTGCTGGTGCACGGACACTGCCACCAGAAGGCGTTCGGCGCGATGACGGCGATGTGCAATGTGCTGGCGCTGGTGCCGGAGTTGCAGGTCGAGTTTATCGAGGCGAGCTGTTGCGGTATGGCGGGCTCGTTCGGCATGGAAGCGGAACATTACGACGTGTCGATGCGGATGGGCGAACTCTCCCTGCTGCCGCAGGTGCGCGCCGCCGGGGCGGATACGCTGCTGCTCGCCAACGGCACGAGCTGCCGCCACCAGATACGCGACGGCGCGGCGCGCGAAGCGCAGCATCTGGCGCAAGTGCTGCAACGGGCGATAGGCTAGGCCGGTTTCGCCGTAATCAGGCAAGATGCTCGTGCGCCAATTTCACGCTTGAAATTGGCGCTGATATTGTTGGCTCAGAAATACGCCAGTATCGAAAATTCGGAAGCAAAGGCAACAAAAAATCCGGCGCCCCAGACCACGTAACTTTTGAAGCTGCTGCGTAATCCGTAAGGGCTGTTATCGACATCGCGGTTTATCAGCATCATGCCGCCCACGAGAACAACCATCCCCGCCAACAGTATGCAAAACATGAATAAAAGATAACTCATCATCGTTCTCCCGATCACTCAATTCAGCCACATGGCAAGTTCAGTCGAGCATTTTGTGTGCCACCTCCTGTTTTCGAGGGGAGGAGCCGAATAGACGGTGCGCGTGGCCTCGTTTTGAGGCGCGCCATTGACGTTCCGCCTCCGCATGGTGCGGCGCTCTACCCCGGCACTCTTGTGCGACAAGGTTTTCCGCTTTGTCGTGTTTGCTCCAAGCCGGGACTCGTTGTAACCCGCGCCAATACTGGAGGTCGTCGCTGGCGCGTTTATTGCGAATGTCCTGTTCGTCAAACACCACGAGGAGTTATTCCGCATGAGCACCGCATTCGACAATATTTTTTCCGGCCTGTCCGACGGCAGCATCGTTCCCTATCTCGGCGCCGGCGCGCTGAATGGCGTGATTGATCCCGCTACGGGCAAAGCGATTCCCGCCGACAGCGACAGCCTGATTTTGGCGATGAACAACGGTCAGCCGATGGCGCCCAAATTGATGTACGAATTCCCGCGCGCGGCGATGAATGTGGAGCTCAAGCGCGGGCGCTCGGCGGTGAATAAATTTCTCGATGCCACTTATCGCGACACGCAATGGAGCACCTCCGCATTGCACGCTTGGCTCGCGCAGCAAAAGCTGCCTTATATCGTGGATGCCAACCGCGACACGCAATTGCAAAAGCAATACGCCGGCACACCGCACACGCTGATCGTCGGCATCGCGCGCATGTCCGGCAAGGAATACCGCTTCCGCCTGTTCAACTACGACGGCGCGAGCTACTCGGCCATCGAACAGGAAGCGGTGGATACGCAGCAGCCCATCCTGTTCAAGCCGCTGGGCACGCCGCTGCCGGAATCGAATTACATCGCATCGGATGCCGACTTTGTCGATTACATCACCGAACTGATGGGCGGCTTCGCCATTCCTTCGTTCGTCAAACGTTCGCGCCAGAACAAGCGCTACCTGCTGCTCGGTCAGCGCCTGAACCGCGACACCGACCGCATGGTGTTCTCCGACCTCATCTTCGGCGCGGACAAGCCCGCCGGCTGGGCGTTCATCCCGCACCCGACCGACAAAGAGAAGCGCTATCTGGAAAAACTCAACATCGAGATCGTGAATGCCGACGTGACGGACTTTCTCACTGCCGCACAAAGCTGGAGCGGTAGCCCCGTCGCGGCATGAGCAAGCATCCGGCGCAATGGGACGAGGCGCGCCACTCGCTCGGCATGACCGAGATGGACAACACTCATCGCGAGTTCATCGCCCAAGTGGCTGCACTCATCGCGGCTAGCGATGCAGAATTCCCCGCGTTGTTTCAAGCGCTGGTCAATCACACCCGCGCGCATTTCACCGCCGAAGGCAACTTGATGCGCGCCTCGAAATACCGGGGGCTGCCGGAACACGAGAGCGAGCACCACCGCGTGCTGGGCGAACTGCTGCAACTCAACCGCACACTCAAGCGCGGCCATTTGCCGCTAGTGCGCGCCTATGTGAAAGAAGGCCTGCCGGAGTGGTTCGATACGCACTTGGCGATGATGGACGCCGCGCTGGCGATGCACCTAAAGAAGAGTTGAGGTACCCCACGCCCGTTACAAAATCTATTCTTCCACCAGCAAGTCGAGTTTCTTCGCCAGCCACTTGGTCGTGGTGGCCTGGATCAGGATGGTCATCAGGATGGCAATGAAGGTGACCGAGGCGATGATCTGCGCGCCCGGCGCTTTCATGCCGACCAGCATGCCGGCCAGTGCGCCGGGGATGACGCCGGTCTCGCGCGTCCAGCACATGAACAGCATCTCCTTGAAGCTCCATTTGGCGCGGCGATCCGGCAGCGCGCACAGGAACACGGTGACGGGGCGCGCCACCAGCATGAACACCATCACCACGCCGACGCCCGCCCACAGGTATTGGTTCATCAGGCCGAAGTCCACTTGCGTGCCGAGCAGGATGAAGATGAACATGCGCATGATGAATGCGGTGGTCATCACGAAATCTTCCAGTTGATGGCTCTCGCTTTCGGTGCGTTTGAAACCGAGCGACTCCACGTTGCCCAGCATGATGCCGAACACGAACACCGCCATGAAGCCGCTGGCATGCAATCCGTCCGCCGCCATGTAAGCCGCGATCACCGCCATGAGTGTCACCACCGGGGCGAACTCGGCGAGAAAGTTGTAGCGTTCGTGCGCGATCAGCAAGGCGGCGAGATAACCCAGCACGCCGCCGATCACGATGCCGAACGAAGCCTGTTTGAGCAGGTCGAGCAGCGCGTCGGATGCGGAGAACTCGCCCGCGCCCATTGCCACGCCGAGCACGGTGAAAGTGACGATGGCGCCCATCGCATCGTTAAACGCGGATTCGCTCATCACCGTCTGCGCCACGCGCTCCTTGATCTTGATCTGCTTGAACACCGGCACCAGCGTCGCAGGGTCGGTGGAAGCCAGCGTTGCCCCCAACAGCAGCGCCACGATGAGCGGCACTCCGAGGAGGTAATAGGCGGCCGCACCGGTGATCGCGG
>JBBIJL010000003.1:0-37630 GCA_037446005.1 Gallionellaceae bacterium
CCTGTGCTCAGGCAACACGCCAGCGCAAACGACACTGTGCGCAGAAAATTCCGCCAAGTTAAAACACGCCAGCTTGAAACCAACTCACTCCCCTTTCTGCCGCATCCATAACGTTAATTTGAAGGCGGCGGATTCCAGACTCATGTTTATTTCGCGCTTACCTCAACCATCGCTCCGTTCGACTCCCCGTGCACCGCCGCGTCATACATCAGCTCGGCGCGTGCCTGCGGTTGGGTGAACTGGCCGGGGACGGTGGCGCGGGTGCGGAAGTAGAAGTGGTATGCCCCCTTGGGCAACTCGTCGTAGTAAAACGCGACCTGGTCATCCAGATAAGCGACATAGCTGGGCTCGCGGCTGAGCGAGCCGCCGGGTGTCGCCTCCGGCGGGGCGGTGGCCAGCTTGGGATTGAGCGGCTCCAAGCCTGCGGCCAGCGGAATCACAACGGCCACATGGTGGTGGATAGCGTTGCTGGTGACCTCCACGTGCTCCTCGACCACATCGCCCACTTTCAACTGAACGGTGGTGCCGGGTTTGGCGAGGCTCACCTTGTCCGCCGGTTCATCCGCCGCACGCTGGCGCAACAGCTCGCGTGTGACGACAAAGCCGCTGGATCCGGCGGGCGCCTGCGAGCCTAGCGCCTGCGGCAGATAGCTGGTTTCGGCGCGCACGATCAGCGGCTGTTTGGCGTCGGAACGCAGGGTGATTTTGGCCGGACTGTTGGTGGCGGTCTGCACGATCCTGCCGGATGCGCCAATCTCCAGCACTTGCGCTTGCGTGCCTATCGTGACGTTCAGCTTCTGGATTTCGCTCTTGGCGTTATTGCGTTTGAGGTAATCCGCCAAAGCGAGCATGGCAGCCGCATCGGCCTGGGTCGAACCCCAGCCGTCGCCCTGCCCCAGCGTAACCAGCGCATCGGTCAAAATGGTCAGACGCGGGTCGGGCTTTTTGCTGGCGGCGGAGGCGCGCACCACTTCGGCCAGCGTGCGTGTCTCGCTCGGCAGAATCAAACCGTTGCGCGAGCTGGCGGTATCTTGCAAGCCTCCGTAGATTTCGCGCCCCTGATACATGCGGATCACCACGCCATCCCGCACTTTTTTGCCCAGCGCATCCTGCGCCGACGAATTCGCATTGCCGGAGGTATCCAGCAAGCGCCACACCTGCGCGCTCGATTCCAGATTGAGGTACTCGGTGCGGCGCGCCAACTCGGCCACATACGCCGCATCGAGGCGCCCCGCCGCCGCCAAGGCACGCAAGGCCATCACGCGCTCGGTGTAACTCTCGCCGGTGATGAAATGCGTGTAGTCGGAACGCAGCGCTTGTTGCAATGTGCCCAGCAAGCGTTCAAACATCGGCTGGTCGATGGTGAATCCGGCGTTGCGCGCCTCGACCAGAAACTCGACCATCCATGCCGTCAGCGAAACATAACCGGACGAACCCGGCCAGTACGAAACCAGCCCGTTTCTATCCACCACGCCGGGCAGCCAGACGAGCACTTCATTGACGACGCGCTTCAATTCCTTGTCCTGCCCGTCACGGTACAAGCGCGCGTTGAATTCTTTGCTGGCCAGAAAGGCGCGCGCTTTCGAAACGCGCTGCTCGGTGCAACCGTGCGGATAGCTCATCAAAAAACTCAACCCCGCCGCCATGCGCACCAGTGCGGGCTGATCCGAGGCCACCAGCGAGCGGCGCAAACTGCCCGCGCGCACGGCTTCCGCCACTTCGGGCAACTCGGCGCTGGCACCCGGCTTGATCTCGATCAACTGGCGCTGGGTCAGTTTATACCGGTCGGGGCGTACTGGGATTTGCACATCGAACGCGTCGCGCGCCTTGTCCGATGTGCGCTCCACCGCGACGGTGAAACCGACTTTCTCGTAGCCCAGCTCACCCTGTGCCGACACGGGCGGCGTGGGCACGCTGACCTGATACTCGATGCGTTTCGGCTCGTTGAGTTTGAGATCGAGTGCGCGCCGCGCGTTGCCTTTTACCTCGACGCCGTTGGCGCGCAATTCGGCGCTGGCCGCACCGCCCTCGCCTTCGACAATGCGCCCGATGGCCGTGGCGGTGAACTGGTCGCCCGGACGCACGAAGCGCGGCAACGCGGGCTGCACGATGACCGGCAGGCGCACCGACACTTGCCCGGTGCCGGCACCGAAACGATCCGGCCCGCTCACCGCTTTGGCGCGCAGTTTGAAATTGGTGAGGTTGTCCGGCAGCTTCACCCGCACCACGACCACACCCTTGGGGCCGACCTCGATTTTCGGATTGAAATACGGCACCGACTGAAAGTCTTTGCGCACCGTCACCTTGTCGAGCAAGCCTTCGCCGGGTTCTGCGGCATTGCCGTCGCCGCCCGGCTCATCGCTCAGCGGCAGGATGCCCAATGTCCAGTTGCGCGTGTCCTGCACCCCCACACGCGAGTGCACCGGTGTAATGAAATCCGGGATCGGATCCAGACGCTGTTCCTTGCCCAGCGCGAGCACGGCCTGATCCACCAGCCAGAGCGTGACCTCGCCCGCCAGCGGTTTGCCCGCGCGATCCGTGAGCGTAATTTTGACATCGACGCTATCGCCCGGACGCGCACGCTCGGGATGAAGCAGCGCGACATTCACCTGATGCTCGACCGGCGCGACGGTCAGCCAACTGGTTGCGGCCACGGTCGCCGGCTTGCCCAGATCGACACGTCCGCCCGCAACCGGCAGCACACCTGGCACGCGTCCGCGCATCAGCACAAAATGCACGGGCACGCGCGGCACGAAATTTTTCTGCACGAGCACATCAAAGCTGGCGGCGCCGTTTTTGACCGGGAACCACTGGTAGCGGTTGCCCTCCGGGGTCTCGATGACGGCGAAGCCCTGCGCCTGCTGGAACGGGCTTTCAATAATCAGGTGCGCGATGTCGCCGGGCGCGTAACTGGTTTTATCCGGCGTCACCTTGAACACATCGCTGGGGCGGCGCGACCAGGTTTGCGGCTCGTCGCCGCCCGCGTACAAATCCACCGCCACAGTCTGCGCGCGCCCGAGACGGTCCTGCGTTTCCAGCTCGACCACATAGACCCCGGCGCCGTCCAGCGGCAGGTCGAGCTTGAGCGGCTGCGCGGTGCTTTTCACTAGGCGCTCGGATATTTTTTTATCCACCACTTCGGTGACGTATTTCGGTTCAGCCTGCGAAAAATCGTCGGCGCGCAAATGCGAATGCCACTCGCGTTTTATCAGGCGCACAGTCACATTTTGCTGGGCGACCAGCGCACCGTCCGGCCCGACCACGATGATTTCCGGCGTCACGCTCTTCGCGCGTTCAAGGTAGCGCGGCGTCTTGATGCCCAGCACGACGGCCGGCAACGCCAGCACGCGCTGGGTCGCGCTCACGGTCTGGTCGTCCGCGCCCGTTACCGTGGCCTCGACGATATAACTTCGGGGCTGCCCGGTCGTTTCGGTGGCCGGGTTAAGCGTCAGACTGGCCGCGCCCTGCGCATCCGTTTCGCCTTCACGCTCCATTACCGGACTGCCGCGAAAACTTTCGCGCCCGGAAAAACGCCCGTCGGAAGAATAGAAATATCCGGGGCGCGCCGCCGGTGTCCAAGCGTAGGGGAACTGCGTCACGCGCCAGCGCACCGGGCGTCCCGCAGCTTGTCCGCCCGCATAATATTGCGCGGCGAGCTGCACTTTGAATTCGCGATCCAGCGCGACCTGATCCGGCGCGCTCAGCCGCAAGTCGAATTCCGGCGTGCGGTAGGCCTCCTTCAACACATTCACCGAACCGCACTGGCTGTGGTCGCTGTACTCGAAGTAAAGCCGGTAGGTACCCGTCGGCGTGCTGGCTTCCTCGAACACATGATTGAAGCTGCCCGACTCCGACAGTTTGACCGGATAGCGCCATGACAAGCCGCCCGGCCCTTCGACCACGAGCGTGCCTTCGCCGGCGGCGATGCTGATCGCACCGCGATTGCGTTGCCGCACATAACCTTTGACGTACACTTTCTCTTCGGGGCGATAGACCGGGCGTTCGGTGAACACGTGACACACCAGCTGCGCCGGTTCGCTGCGCTGGCTCAATGCTTCCTGCGTCCATTGCAGCCAGTTCCCGCCCGAGCGGCTCCACACGTTATCGGCAAAACGCTCCGGCGCGCGCACCGGATCGAACACCAGCACATCGCGCCCCTGTTGCACCACGATGCGGCGCACATACGCGTAATCCAGCCCGCGCCCCGGCGCTGCCCAGCGATACGTGCCGTCCGAACCGGTCGTCGCCCGCAGCAAAGTTTCCCACTGGTTTTTGCGTGTCCCTTCCACCCTGATTTCCGCACCGGAAACCGGCGCACCGGTCGCCAGCGAAGTAACCGCGAACTTGACCCCGTCCTCTTCCTCGACCGTCGTGAGCGAAAGATCGGTGACCTGTACACGCATCCAGCTGCGCTGCCCGGTCTCGTCCAGCTTGCGGATGCCGACCAGATACGTTCCCGGCTGCTGCTTGCCGGAGATGGCGGCGAAGTGCGGCTCCAGATCCAGCCCGAAACGCGCGGCGGAACCCGTGGCGCGCATGGGCAGTTTTACAATCGCCGACACCGGCGGCGAACCCAGCAGGCGCAACTGGCGCGTCAAGCCGTAGCTGTCAATGCGCGCATTGACTTCGGTGAACGGCGGCGGCTCTTCGCCCGGCGCGGGCGGGGCGGTCTGTTCGTCGGTTATCACGGGCTGCTCGGGGAACGGCCAGAAGGAGCGGTTCAGCGGGTCCAGCGGATACACGCGCAAATCCACGCGCTCGAAACCGCGGCCGCTCAACGGCAATTGCTGCGCGCCGAAACGCTCGACGATAGCCTGCCCCACTTGAGGTTGCAGATATTTGGGTTTGGGCGGGAAATGCAGATAGAGCTGGCTCGCGGCTTTGAACAGCAGCGGGCGGTCGCGTGTGTCGGTCAGCGCGACCGGCATGACGCTCACGCGATACAGCGTGTCGGTCTGGAAGTTGCCGTCCACCAGCAGACGCCGTCCCGCCATGCGAAAACTCAGGTCTTTGACGGCCGGGGTGAAGCGCACCAGATTGCGCGCCTCGACCGGGCTCAGCGCTTTCGGTGCGGCGGAAAATTCCACCTGCACCTGGCGGCGATCCGCGCTACAGGTCAGCGCCTGATCCTTGGCGTAGGACACGCCTTCGGGCGTGACCGGCAGGCGCAGTTCGGCACAGCCCAGATCGGTGATGCGGAACGACTCCGAGGTGGTAAAGCTGATGTCCTTGAAGGTGTCGGAGGTGCTATCCGCCAGCGCTAGGCGCAGGCGCACAATCACGCGCTGCCCGCTCGGGATCGGCCGCAGCAGCGTCAGCACATAGCTGGCCGGATCGCGGCGCTGCACGCGCTCGACCACTTTGAGATCGAAATCTTTCTGGTCGAGCCAGCGCGTTTGGCTGTCGTCGATTCCCGGCAGCGGACGCACGCCGATGCGCACCATCTGGCGCAGCGCCTTCGGGTCGAGCGGCTCGGCAAACGTGAGCGAGATGCGCTCGATCGGGTCTAGCCCTTCCTCATGGTCGGCGGGGATGGTGTGCGTGGGCACTTCCATCAGCGTAATCACGTCGTAGGTTTTTTGTTTGAGGCGGAAAGAAAAACGCGACAGCGCAGGCCACGGTTCGGCCGGGCGGAACTGTAGCGTCTTGGCATCCAGCCAGGTGTATACGCCGGGATGCGCGGGCGTCATGCCGACAAAGCGCGCCGGTTTATGTTCGGGCCCGCCCTGCGCGGGGCCGCTGGCTTCGTCAAAGAAAAAAGTGACCGGGTCCCAGCGCCGCAAAAATTTGTCCGGGATGACCGACACGCCCGGCGGCTGCATCAGCGTGCCGCGCGCGGCGGGTTCGGCGGCCCGCGCGCACGGGCTTGCGCCCAGCGCCCCCAACAGCAAGAAAATTACCGCCCATCCGTGTGTGTTTGCGCGTTTCATTGCGGCTCCTCTTCCGTGGGTTGTTGCGCGGCCTCGTCCTGCGCGGGCTGCGCCTCGCTGTCCGCGTCGGGGACAGGCGCGGCTTCCGCCTCTTCGGACGGGATGGTCGCGGCCACCGGCGCAGCTTGCTGCGGCACATACAGCAAAGCCTCGCCGTCGCGCGCTTCGACGTAACGCCGCAAAATCTCGTATGGCGGCCGGGTATCGGGCTGCATCAGCCCGAACACAATCGGCTGCACCAGCACCGGTGCGCTGTCCGTCGGGATTTCAATAGTCAGGTAGTAGCGTCCCGGCAGCAGCGTCGGCATTTGCACCACGCCCTGCGACTGCACCGCGCCGTTCGCGTCGTACAACACGCTGCGCACGATGTCGGACGAGGCGCGCACGCCGATGCCGACCGGCGTGGGCTGTTTGATTTCGAAAGAAAACAGCCGCGCGCTGCCCGGCGCCAGCAGAATTTCCGCTCCCGCCCCTTCGGTCAATTCGCCGGCGTCGGTCGCCATGACCGTCGCGCCCCCGGATAAACTGTCCGCTCCGACCGCGCGCAGGATCAGCCGCGACGTGCCGGCTGGCGCCAGCAGATTGACATTGGCGCCCTGCAAATGCGCCTCGATTTGCGGAGGGCGGCCATCGACCACGAAGTGGGTCACCACGGGTACGCTGGTGCGCACATGCAGCATCGTCGGCCGCTCCATTTTGAGATTGAGGATTTGCGATTTGCCGCCGAGGCTGACGGTTTGCGGCGGCTTGACCGTGATCTCGCGCAGCAATTTGTACCACTCCGGCATGCGCTGCGCGCTCTGCGTCTGTAGCGGCGCCTCGAGCCACGCGACCAGTATGCCCGGCTGGTGTTGCAGCCACAGCACGCCGCTGTCGTTGACCATGATGTCGTTGCCGCTCACCACGCGCCCGCCTTTTTCCTGCCACAGCACCTGGGTATTGCCGCTCACGCGCAAACGGTAATAGTCGCCGGCGCTTTTGGGCACTTCCACCGCAACGCGCATGCGCCCGGCGGTGCTGACGTTGTGTTCCAGCAACTCGCCCGGCTTCAATGCCGCGCCCGCCGCCTGCGTGCCCTGCGCGATCTCGATGCCGTAACGGGTGTTGCGCGCTTCGGCGTTGAGCAGCCAGAGTTCGTCGGCTTCGGTAGCCACCACCTCGTGCAGGGTTTCCGTGCCCGACCAGTGCGTGGACACAATGTCGCCGCGTTTCAGAAAGACCGCAGCGCTCATGGGCGACAGCGTCAGCCCCACGCGCAACGGACCATTGGGAAGGTTGAACGACTGCGCCGTTTTGGCGGCCAGCATGCCGTCGCGCACGCCCATCCCCGGCGTTTCCGCCGAGGCGCTGCGCTGGAGCGGCACCTGGCGCACATCCAGTTCGATCGGCGCATTTTGGCTGCCGGCATTCCAGACGTAAACGGGTACCGTCTCTCCCGGCAGCGCCACGGTTACCGCGCCGCCCGTCACCAGCGCTATCGTGTCGGTGTTGCTGCGTTCGCCCATGCCGATGCCGGGCTGGCCGGCGCTGGACTGCGCCAGTATCAGCGACGGGCCTTTGGGATTGGGCTGCAAGTCGATGACGCCTTTGCGACCCGGCGTGAGTTCGAGCCGCAGCGATTCCTGTTCGCCGACGGGCATACTCAAGCGCTCGGCGGCGGTGGCCTGCCCGCTGTCATTCTGCCCGGCCGACACCAGCCACACTATTCTGCCGCTGATGCCGATCACCGCGTTATTGCCCACCGGCTCCGCGCACAAGCCGCCGTCCGTCCATTGCAGTTGCGTCAGGTCGCCCTTGAGCCGGAACGTGCCCGGACGGTTGAGCGCGATCAGCGCCACGCGCAACTCGGCACGCGCATCATCCACGCGCGCCAGCGCGGCACCGCCCTGCAACCACTTGCTTTCGGAGGTAACCGATAGCGTTGCGGCAACCGCGCGCACGCGCACCTTCAAACTGCGCCGGTCCGCCGACCATGCCCGCAGGCGGTACGCTTGATAGCGCTCCGCCCCGAGCGGCAGTGCAAGATAGGCATCCTTCGCCAGCGTGGTGCCGAGGCTGATCCAGCCCTGCGCCGTGGCGCCTTCCACAGCCAAGCCGACCGTGTCGCTCGATTGCGCGCTGACCATGAGCACGTTGCGGTCGGACGGCACGGGCAAGGGGTAGACATGCACGCGGTCGTCCTTGATCTCGGTGTCACTGCCGAGCACGAGCGGTTTTTCATCCACTTCGCCGGGCGCGTGCATAAACACTCTGGTGTGCGCACGCTTCTCGTTCACCGGATCGACATACAGCTTATACTCACCGGGACGCAGGCGCCGCGCGATATGGAAATTCCAGTCGTCCGCGCGGTCATCGCTCTGCGCGACCAGCTCGCCGGACGCGTCCAGCAGACGCGCGCGCACATCGCTGGAGCCGAACGATTGCAGCTCGACCAGGCCGTCCCCCCCCACCGCCACGGGGATCACCGCAGGCGCCAGCACTTCGCGCGCCAACCCCGCCAACATCTGCGTAGACGACACCAGCAGCGTGTAAGGCACATGGTTGTTCGAGCGGCTATGCTGGGCGCGCACGCGGTAACGCCCAGCCGCAAGCCGGCCGCTCCAGCCGCGCTTGGCCTCGATTTGCGCCAGCGGCGTTTTAGGATCGTTGACGTTCACCAGCGTCGCTTCCATTTCGCTGTCCAGCGCGATGTTCAGGTCGGCGGTTGCCGGCAAATTAAATTCCCATTGATCCGGCAGGCGCGCCTTGCCTTTGGCGGGCTCGCGCCAGATGTGTTCCACCTTCGATTCCAGCGCGATGCGGTGCGGCCCGTGCCCTTTATATTTCTTTTGCCCGAGCACGCGATCCAGCCGCGTCAGCACGCGCGCCTCGGCGGTTTGCGGCAACACGATCACACGGTAGTTGCCGGGCAACAGTTCCAGCGAAAAATCCCCGTCCAATTCGGGCGCCGACACCGGCCAGCCGTTATCGTCTTCCAAGCGCAAACGGAAGTTGCGCCCCAGCCCCATTGCCTGCACATGGTAAATGCCGCGCGCGGCGATGCGGAAACGGTAAGCCAGCGCCTGCGCGCTGGGCAACAGGGCGCGCGCCACTTCGCCAGCGCGCAACTCGCCGCCGTCCACCACTTCCGTGCGCGTTACCTGCACGCCGAGATCGCCCGCCGTCTCCCCCTGCGTTGCCACGGTCAACTGGTATTCGCCCTCGCGCAGGTAATTCTGAATAAGGAAGTTGCGCCCCACGCCGTTTTCGGACTGGCTGAACAAGGCGGGATTGGTGCGGGTACGCACCTTGCCGTTGGTGCGCAGCAAGCCGCTCGTTTCAAACTGGTAGAGGCCGGGCGTCGCCACATGCACTTTGAAATCGCCGGCGCTGTTGCGCTGGAGTTCGAGGTAAGACGGCGTTCCCGGCGTCATGAGCGG
Source organism: Gallionellaceae bacterium (assembly GCA_037446005.1). Classification (GTDB taxonomy): domain Bacteria; phylum Pseudomonadota; class Gammaproteobacteria; order Burkholderiales; family Gallionellaceae; genus PALSA-1006. The sequence continues at coordinate 9,350 of JBBIJL010000003.1, forward strand.
GAATTTCGGCAAGCCCGCCAGCGTCGCGTCGGGCATGGGGGGCAGCGGAGTGCGGCTCGCCAGCCGCGCGGGTTCAAGCAGCAGTGCATAATCCTGCACCGCGTTGCGTTCCCTGACAGTCACGCTATAACGTCCCGCACCGACTTCGATGGCCGTCCCGCGCTTGCCGTTGTCGAGCGCAAGCTCGAGCGGCTGCCCGTCCTCGGCGATCGCCTTCAGCGTTCCGGGTTCCGTCACGGATACCGGGATGACGAGCCGCTCGCCCGCCCGCTGCGTCACCGGCAAGCCGTCGCGCAGATCAATCGGCAAGGGCCGCAGCACAATGCCCGAAACCACGCCGGGCTGGCGATTGATGTACATCGTGTAGCTCGAGTTGGCATCCAGCCTGACGTCGGCAAAACGCGCCACCGGACTGACCGGGGACCAGCCTTTGTTCGCCGCGTCATTGTTCAGCGCCAGATGCTGGTCTATCACCCCTTTGATTTCCGGCGCGGCCTCCGAAACAAAAGACAGCGCTTTGTTCACCATACTGTCCGGGGGCAGCAACTGCAAATCCAGTATGCCTTTCGTCTCCGGCGTGATCGTCAGCACATACAGGCCGCGGTCCAGCTCAAACACGCCGCCGCTGTCCTGCGCGGGCGGAGTCCGGTAATCGCGCGGACGCGAGGTCACAAACGGCTCGAAGCGGTAACGCGCTTTCACGCCCTGCCCCACCACGCGCACCTTGGTCGTCTCGGGCAGGCGGACAAAAACCGTCAGCTCGTCGAGCAGGTTGAAGCGGCGGTGCCATGTCGTGCCGGGCTTGAATTCCAGCGTTTGCGCATTGACGTATTCTTCCGGCGCCGGATACGGCCTGCGCGTGAGCACCGCAGTCGCCCCGACCGAGTCTTCCGCATGCCCCGCGTGTATCGAACTGATCCAGTAATTGCCCGAGGCTTTGAAGCTGAGATAAGTTGCCGCATTGAAATGCTGCAACACAAACGACTTGCCGGCATCCATGGTCACCGTCACCCACTTGGCGCCGCTACCGCCGACTCCGCTCAATTCGGCCACCGGCGGCAGCGAGCGTTTGTCGATGCTGGCGCTGGCGCCGTAGCTCTGGAAGGGATCGCGCGCGTTGTACGCACCGACTTGCAGATTGGCCGTACCGGCAACCGGCAGTTCGAGCCGGAAATAATTGGCGCCTTCGGGTACCACAAATCGTTCGACACCGAACTCGCTCATGGTGAACTGCTGGCGCATGGGCGATGACAGCACGGGAATGCCGAAACGCAGCAACAGCGGTTTTTCTTCGGAAGCTTCGGTCCAGGGTTCGCTAGGGCCGCCGTAAAGCGTGACCAGATACAGCCCCGGTTCCAGTTCGCCGCTGAAGCGCGCCACGGACAGCGGACGGTCCGCGCGCGCCTGGCTTTTGGACATCACGGGAGCGGTATCCAAAAGCCAGGTGCCGTCGCGCCACAGGCGCAGGTCGGCCAGATGGCGGCCGGCCGCCTCCAGCGCCACGGTACGTTTTTCCTTGATTTCCAGCCAGTACGAACGCTGTTCGAAATCGCCCAGTGTTGTACGCTCCAGTCGCTGCTCAACCAGCAGCGGCGGACGCTCATGCAATTCGCGGAACGCATGCGCGCTTAACGTCGCCTGCCCGCTGCCCCGCTCTGCGGCATGCGTGAGAATTTTGTATTCGCCGCGATCCAGAAAAAGATCGAGGCGGCCATCCTGCTTGCCCGGCACACCCGCCGCCTCCCCCGCGCCCGCCATGCGATCCACGGCCTGCAATGCCACGCCTTGCGCGCTGGACACCGTCACGGCGTAACGGCCGAACGCTTTTAGCGTGAGCAAAGCGGACTGGTTGCCGCGGGCGGTTACAGTGGCGGGATTGATTAGCGCGGCAGAAGCATCCGGCTCGGCGGCGAAGGAGGGAACAACACTGGCGGACAGAACAACGGGAAGAATTGCATACCTCTGCATACGGGCAAGTATGCAGAGGGATAAGTAACGGCGGCGCCCGGTATTTTCAGGTGTTGCCGCATTTTCAGACCGACCCGCATGACAACCATTGCGCAGCAATCGAAACATGACGCCCCCTTCTTGGCCTGTCAGGCCAGCAGTTCATCCGCGAGATACCCACTTGCAAGTCTTGCAGCCACCGTTCAGTTTGTTGTGCGTAAGCGGGCACGCCCGCCCGGTCTTAGCGCGCCGGTTCTTTAGCCTCCGGCATCAGGTTCCGCTCCGCCAGCAGCGAATGCAGTCTGCGGCTATCCGCGCGCAGCACGGTAAATTGCCATTCGCCCAGCCGGACGATGTCGCCGCGCTTGGGCAGCTGTCCCGCCGCTTTGAGCACCAGACCGCCGACGGTGTCATAGTTCTCATCGCTGAACGCCGTGCCCAGTTCCTCGTTGAAGTCGGCGATTTCGGTATCGGCTTTGACGCGCCAATGTTCGGCATCGGCGCGAATGATGTTGTCTTCGTCTTCGTCGAAGTCGTATTCGTCGGCGATGTCCCCAACGATCTGTTCCAGCACGTCCTCGATGGTGACCATGCCGCACACGCCGCCGTACTCGTCCACCACCAGCGCAATGTGGTTGCGGTTGCTGCGGAAGTCGCGCAGCAGCACGTTGAGGCGTTTCGATTCGGGCACGAACACGGCGGGGCGCAGCATGTCGCGCACGTCGAACTCTTCGCCCGCGTAATAGCGCAGCAAATCTTTCGCGAGCAGGATGCCGATGATGTTGTCTTTGTCGCCGTCGGTGACGGGGAAGCGCGAGTGCGCGGTTTCGATAACGTAGGGAATGAATTGTTCCGGCGGCTGGCTGATGTCGATCACATCCATTTGCGCGCGCGGAATCATGATTTCGCGCACCTGCTGCTCGGAGACCTGGATGACGCCTTCCATCATGGAGAGGGCATCAGCATCCAGCAGGTTGCGCTCGTAGGCGCTGTGCAACAGGGTGATTAACTGCTCGCGATCTTCCGGCTCGCGCAACAACATCGTGGAGAGCCGTTCCAACAGGGTGGGCTTATGACTGCTACTTCCTGAACCGTCCATACAAAAACATCAGCGAATGAGATAGGGCGCAGGATACCTTAATTTGAGCAGCAACGCAGTCTCGCGCGCCTCCATCCTCTCCGCATCTCGTTTGCGCTCGTGGTCGTAACCTTGCAGGTGCAGCGCCGCATGGATGGTGAGATGCGCATAGTGCGCGAGCAAGTCCTTGCCCTGCTCTTTGGCCTCGCGCGCCACCACCGGCGCGCAGATGACGACATCGCCATAGAGCGGTGCGGTGTCGTCATAAACGAAGGTCAACACGTTGGTGGCGTAATCCTTGTTGCGGTAACTCAGATTGAGCGCGCGCCCTTCGATCTCGTCCACGATGCGCAACGCAATTTGCACATCCTGCTCCAGCGCGACCTTTACCCAGCGGCGGAATTGCTGCCGCGTCGGCATTTCTTTCGCGTTGCTGGCGTACTGCACCGACAGCGAGAGTTTGTGTTCTTCGCTCATATCGCCCTCACCAGTTCGCCGCGCAGGGTGTGCATGGATACGGCGGTAATATTAACTTCGACAAAACGCCCGACCAGATCAGCCGGAGCGATGAAATTTACCACGCGATTATTGTCGGTGCGCCCAGCCAGTTCACGCCCGTCTTTTTTCGAGATGCCTTCAACCACCACGCGCTGAACCGTACCCACCATTTTTTCGCTATAGGCATTTTCCAACTCGTCGATCCGCGTTTTCAAACGCTGCAAACGTTCCATCTTGGTTTCGTATGACACCTCGTCCAGCATTTCCGCCGCCGGAGTGCCGGGTCTGGGGCTGTACAGAAAGCTGAAGCTCATATCGAACTGCACGTCCTCGATCAGTTTCATGGTCGCCGCGAAATCGCTTTCCGTCTCGCCGGGAAAGCCCACGATGAAGTCGGAGGTGATGGAAATATCGGGACGCAAAGCGCGTATCTTGCGCACGATCGACTTGTATTCGAGCGCCGTGTAACCCCGCTGCATGGCAGCCAGCACTCGATCCGAGCCGCACTGCACGGGCAGGTGCAAGTGATTCGCCAGCTTGGGCGTATCCGCATACAACTCGATCAGGCGCGGGGTCATCTCCCGGGGATGGGAGGTCATGTAACGCACGCGCTGCACGCCGTCCAGCGCCGCAATCGTGCGGATCAGATAGGCCAAATCCACGGTCTCGCCGTCGTCGTGTTCGCCCGCGTAGGCGTTCACGTTTTGCCCCAGCAGGGTGATTTCGCCCACGCCCTGTGCCACCAGTCCGCGAATGTCGCGCAACACATCGACCAGCGGGCGCGAAATCTCGTCGCCACGGGTATAGGGCACCACGCAGAACGTGCAGAATTTGCTGCACCCTTCCATGATGGAGACAAAGGCCGAACCCGTCGTCACCAGAGGTGTCGGCAGACTGTCGAATTTTTCAATTTCGGGAAAACTGATGTCCATCTGCATGCGCCCGCTGGCGCGGCGCGCGGCAATCAGTTCCGGCAAACGGTGCAGGGTTTGCGGCCCGAAGATAACATCCACATAGGGCGCGCGGCGGAAGATGGTGACGCCTTCCTGACTGGCCACGCACCCACCCACACCGATAATCAAATCCGGCTTGGCCAATTTCAAAGGGCGCACGCGCCCCAAGTCGGAGAACACTTTTTCCTCAGCTTTTTCGCGGATCGAGCAGGTGTTGAACAAAATGATGTCAGCTTCTTCGGGCTTGTCGGTCAACTCTATGCCTTCGCTGGCGCGCAGCACATCAGCGATCTTGTCGGAGTCGTATTCGTTCATCTGACAACCGAACGTTTTGATAAATAGCTTTTTTGTCACGAGATGTCTTAACCAGTCGCCGAGCAAGTCGGCTGAAATCATTTTGCGATGGGAGCGCCCGTACTGCGGCAAGGGATTCAAACGAGTGCAATAACCTACTAAACAACTGCGGCTAATTCTATAGAAAAAGGCTTGCCCCCGCAAAAAATTATGCTAGGATTGCGTCCGAAGTTTAGGGGTCGTTTTTTATATTTCTGTGGAGGAGATAACAATGAGCATCATCGCAACTTTCTGTGCCGTAACCACTTTCCTGATGGCAGTTGGCTTCGCGCTGTTCATGCTGAAAGAAACGTTCAAGAGCAACTAAGCAACTGCATCAACTAAAAAACGCCAGTCCTCACAGACTGGCGTTTTTTATTAGCGTTGGTGGAGGTGATCAGGATCGAACTGACGACCTTCTGATTGCGAACCAGACGCTCTCCCAACTGAGCTACACCCCCGACAGCCAAAATCCTAAAGGCAAATCTCTTATTTGGGAAGAGGCAAACCCGCAACCTGATAGAAACCCGGCAAGTCGCTCAAATCAGCAAATACCGCTGCCGCCCCGGCGAAGTCCTGCTTGCAGGTGTATGGATTGAGGGTGACGTAGGTCTTGATCCCCGCAGCCAGCGCGGAACGTAGGCCGTTGTTGGAATCTTCCAGCGCGATGCAATCGGAGGGGCTCAACTTCAATTCGCGCAACACCCAATCGTAAATATCCGGCGCGGGTTTCTTGTGCGGCACGATGTCGCCGCAGCCGTTTGCGGAAAAATACTTTGCCCAGTCTTTGCCCAGCCCTACTTCCAGCAATGCCGAGACATTTTCCGGCGTGGTGGTGGTGGCAATGGCGAGCGTAATTCCGGCGGCATGCGCTTCGGTGATGAGTTGCTTGATGCCGGGGCGCAGCGGGATCAGTCCGTCGCGCAGCATGGCCGTGTAATGGCCAGTTTTCACCGCATGCAGATGCTTGACGAAATCGTCAAAATTATCCGGCTTGGCATAGCCCGCAAGAAAATCCGCAACGTAATACTTGATGCGTTCCTTGCCGCCGGTCACCTTGAGCAGCTTGTCGTACAGCTCAACATCCCAGTTCCAGTCCAGACCGTTTTCGGCAAAAGCTTTATTGAACGACTGGCGGTGCCCGTCTTCCGTGTCGGCCAGTGTGCCGTCCACGTCGAATATGATGGCTTTGATAGTCATAGTGTGTTGTCTTAAAAAATTAACGGCATGCCCGGAAATTTGCCGCCCATCGACTTCATCATCTTGGCCATCATGCCCTTGCCGCTGAACATCTTCATCATTTTCTGCGTTTGTTCGAACTGGTTGAGCAACTGGTTGACGTGCATCACCTGCACCCCCGCTCCCGCCGCGATGCGTTTCTTGCGCGAGGCTTTGATGAGTTCGGGGTGAGTGCGCTCGAACGGGGTCATCGAGTTGATGATGCCTTCGGTGCGGTTGAACTGGCGGTCGTCCACTTTCGCGCCTGCGGCGGCCTGCGACAATTGCGCGGGCAGCTTGTCCATCAGCGCACTCATGCCGCCCATTTTTTTCATCTGCACGATCTGCATCTTGAAGTCGTTCAGGTCGAAGCCTTTGCCGCTTTGCATCTTCTTCGCCAGCTTTTCGGCTTCGGCATGATCGACACCGCGCTGTGCCTCTTCGATCAGTGACAGCACGTCGCCCATGCCCAGCACGCGCTGCGCCATGCGGTCGGGATGGAAGGCTTCGAGGCCGTTCATCTTTTCGCTGACACCGACGAATTTGATCGGCTTGCCGGTGATTTGGCGTACGGACAAGGCCGCACCGCCGCGCGCATCGCCGTCCAGCTTGGTGAGGATCACCCCGGTCAGCGGCAACGCATCACCGAAAGCTTTGGCGGTGTTCACCGCATCCTGCCCGGTCATCGCATCGACCACGAACAGCGTCTCGATAGGATTCAGCGCGGCATGCAGTTGCTTGATCTCTTCCATCATCGCCGCATCCACCGCCAAGCGTCCGGCGGTGTCGACGATCAGCACGTCATGGTGATGCTTCTTGGCGTAGTCGTGCGCGGCCAAGGCGATGTCCTTGGGCTTTTGCGAAATGTCGGAGGGGAAAAAGTCCACTTCGAGTTGCTGCGCCAAGGTGCGCAACTGCTCGATCGCGGCGGGACGATACACGTCGCAACTCACCAGCAGCACTTTTTTCTTGTTCTGCTCGCGCAACAGTTTGGCGAGCTTGCCGCTGGTGGTGGTTTTACCCGCGCCTTGCAGACCGGCCATCAAAATCACGGCAGGCGGCACGGCGGCGAGGTTGAGCGCGTCGTTGTGTTCGCCCATCAGCTTGGTCAGTTCGCGGCTCACCACGCCGATCAGGGCTTGGCCGGGACTCAGGCTGCCGATAACTTCCTGTCCGAGCGCTGCCTGCTTAACCTTGGCGGTAAATTCTTTGACCACAGGCAAAGCCACGTCCGCCTCCAGCAGGGCGAGGCGCACTTCGCGCAAGGCGTCCTGAATATTGTCTTCGGTCAGCCGCGCTTGGCCGCGCAGGTTTTTGACGATGCCTGAAAGGCGCTGGGTAAGGTTGTCCAACATGGTTATGGTTCCCGTTCTGGCTCGGAATGAGTTTAGTGTAGAATCCGCGAAGTCTAAAACATCTGCCCGCATCATGTCGAACTTCGTTCCAACTCTGCTTACCTTCCTCGCCTACGGCACACTGGCCTTTTATTTTTGGCGGGCACAAGTCGCGGGCAATGCAGAAACGCTGAACCGTGGCGCGCTGGGTCATGCCATCGGTATTCCCTTGGCGCTGCACGCTTGGCTGCTGTACGGCAACCTCTTCGTCGGCAGCAGCCTTAACCTGAGTCTGGTGTACGCGGTATCGCTGATTTTGTGGTTGACCATGCTGGTGTATTGGGTCGCACGCTTCTTCTATCCGCTGGCCAGTTTATTGACACTGGTTTTGCCACTGGCCGCAGTAGGCGTGGCTTTGCCCGCCCTGTTCCCGACGGTGCATAAACTTGCCGAACCCACCTCGTGGATGTTCGATGCGCATGTGCTCGTCGCCATGCTGGCCTATAGCCTATTCACCATCGCCTCCCTGCACGCCGGGCTGATGTCGCTGGTCGAAAAACGCCTGCACCACGCCACCCTGCCCAAGGTATTAAAAAACCTGCCGCCGCTGCTGACCATGGAAACGCTGTTGTTCCGCATCATCGGTGTGGGCATGGTGTTGCTGACGCTAACCTTGGCTTCGGGAATTATTTTCTCCGAACAGATATTCGGCAAACCCTGGCAGTTCAACCACAAGGTTCTGTTCGGCTTCATTTCATGGTGTGTATTCGGCGTACTGTTGCTAGGCCACACCTTCCAAGGCTGGCGCGGGCGCACCGCAGTGCGCTGGACATTAAGCGGCTTCGGCTTTTTGATTCTGGCGTATCTCGGCAGCAAGTTCGTGCTGGAAGTTATCCTGCACCGCTAAACAATCGCAAAAATCCGCTCATATTGCGCTTGTTGAAACATGAACGACACGCAACCAATCAACTAGGCTGCACAAGACTACAGCATCCCCTTCTCCGCAAACGACAAACACCCGGTGCCCGCCACAATGAAGTGATCGAGCACACGCACGTCCACCAGTTGCAGCGCCTGCTTCAAGGCATCGGTCAATAACTGATCCGACTGGCTTGGCTCCGCTACACCGGAAGGATGGTTGTGCGCGAAAATGACAGCTGCGGCATTCAACGCCAACGCCCGCTTCACCACCTCGCGCGGATACACGCTGGTCTGCGTGAGCGAGCCATGAAACATCTCCTCGGCAGCGACAACACGGTGCTGCGCATCCAGAAAAATCGCCATAAACACCTCCTGCTCACGCCCGCGCAACAGCAATTGCAAATAGCTGCGCACTGCCGCCGGTGAGTTCAGTGCATCGCCGTTGCGCATCTCCTCCTGCAACGCCCGCCGCGACATTTCCAGCACCGCCTGCAACTGCACAAACTTCGCCTGCCCCATGCCGTGTATCTTGCAGAATTCTTTCTCGCTCGCCGCGAACATCTGCGTCAGGTTGCCGAAACGCGCGAGCAACTCGCGCGCCAGATCGACCGCGCTTTTACCGACCACGCCCGTGCGCAAAAAAATCGCCAGCAACTCGGCATCCGAAAGCGCCGATGCACCACGCTGCAACAACTTCTCGCGGGGACGCTCGCCTACAGGCCAATCAGTAATGCTCATGCTTCACCTCATTTCAGTTACTTGATACGGGCTACAGCAATCGCTCTGTATATTTCAGCGACTTTCTTGCTAAGATGCGCGGCATTATGAAACAAGCCCAACAAAAACGCATCGTACTCGGCATCACCGGCGGTATCGCAGCCTATAAGGCGGCGGAGCTGGCGCGACTGCTGGTGAAGCAAGGCATTGAAGTGCAAGTGGCGATGACGGAAGCGGCGACGCATTTCATCACGCCCGCCACGATGCAGGCGCTCACCGGACATCCGGTGTTGATCGACCAGTGGCAGGATGACAAGGGCATGGCGCATATCCAGGCCAGCCGAGCGGCGGATGCCATTGTGATCGCGCCCGCCACGGCAGACTTCATCGCCAAGCTGGCACACGGACTGGCCGATGATCTGCTCTCTACTTTGTGTTTGGCGCGCGACTGCCCGTTGCTCGTCGCGCCCGCGATGAACCGACAGATGTGGGCTAACGCGGCGACGCAGCGCAATGTGCGGCAACTTGCTGCCGATGGCGTGATGCTGCTCGGCCCGGTGAGCGGCGTGCAGGCATGCGGCGAAGAAGGGATGGGGCGCATGCTGGAGGCGGAGGAGTTGGCGCACAGCATCATCTCCAGTTTCCAGCCCAAGCTGCTGGCGGGGTGCGAAGTACTCATCACTGCCGGCCCCACTTACGAGGCCATCGACGTGGTGCGCGGCATTACCAATCGCAGCAGCGGCAAGATGGGTTATGCCATCGCGCAGGCAGCGCAGGAGTTGGGCGCGGAAGTCACGCTGGTCTCCGGCCCGACCGCGCTTACCCGTCCGCAGGGGGTGCAGGTGGTGGATATCACCAGCGCCGCCGAGATGTTTGACGCGGTGCAGCAGCGCGCGGCGGATGCCGATATTTTTATCGGCGTAGCCGCCGTGGCGGATTACCGTGTGGCACAGACTAGCGAGCAAAAGATCAAGAAGAGCGATGCCAAGCTGACGCTGGAACTCATTCCCAACCCGGACATCCTTGCCTATGTCGCGGCTTTGCCGGACGCCCCTTTCTGCGTGGGTTTTGCGGCGGAGAGCGAGAATCTGCGCGAATACGCCGAACAGAAACGCCGCGCCAAGAAATTGCCGCTGCTCGCCGCGAATCTGGCGCAACACGCCATCGGCGCGGATGATAACGAATTGGTTCTGTTCGACGATACGGGCGAGCATCGTTTGCCGCGTGCGGACAAATTGACTTTGGCGCGAGCGCTGTTGCTCCACGTCACTACGCTTTACCAGAAAGGGAGATCGCAATGAAAAAAGTGGATGTGAAGATTCTCGACAAGCGCTTGCATGAACAGCCGCCCGGCTACGGCACGCCGGGCTCAGCAGGCATTGACCTGCGCGCCTGCATCGACAGCAATATGGTGATACAGCCGGGACAGTGCGAACTCATCCCCAGCGGCCTCGCCATTCACCTGGCCGACCCGCATTATGCCGCGATGATTTTGCCGCGCTCGGGTCTGGGGCACAAACACGGTATCGTGCTGGGTAATCTGGTCGGCTTGATCGACTCGGACTATCAGGGGCAGATTTTTGTCTCGCTATGGAATCGCGGCCATCATCCTTTCACGCTGATGCCGCTGGAGCGCATGGCCCAACTGGTCGTCGTGCCGGTGGCGCAAGTGCAGTTCAACATCGTCGATGAGTTCCCACTAAGCCAGCGCGGCGCAGGCGGATTCGGCAGCACGGGCAAACATTGACACTAACACTCCCCCAAAACAAAAGCCCGCGCATGCGCGGGCTTTTGTTTTGCACGGTCACGAAACTCAGCGTTCGAGCACCAGCTCCAGTTCAGTAGTGTCGCCTTTGCGCACCGATATTTTTTCCGCTGCCGTTTTGTAGCCGTCGGACTTCACACTCACGTCGTGAATACCCGCCTCAATCTCCACGCGCAGCGGCGACATCCCGAAGTAGACGCCGTCCAAATAGACCTTGGCGCGCGCGGGCTTGGTGTTCAATACCAGCATGCCATTGCCAGGCTTGGCGTCGTTCGCCACCGACGTGGCGACACCCGATGCCGGCAGACTTGTTCCCGCAGCCTGCATCACCGTCACCCCGGCAATCGCTTTGGTTCCCGGCGTCAGGTTGAACAAATCCGGGCGCGACGCCATCAGGCTAGCGCTGATCGCATCAACGGTCTTTTGCGTGACGACCCCCAACTCATGGCGCAAATAATCCGCGATGTCGTTTTTGCCGTTCCCCGAAACGCCCGCAAAGCGCTCGCTCTTTTCCACCACCACGCCGGACCAAACCACCTTTCCGGTCGCCACTTCTTTTAATGTCGTCTCGACGGCAATGGCAACCTCATCCCGCATCTTCACGTTATACGTCAACTCCTTGACGACTCCGCTTAGCTCATACAGCGCACTGTTGTCTCCGACGAGGCGGAAACCCGCATCGTCAAAGCGCTTGCCGATAGAGCTCGCAACAAGCTCTGCCACCTCGCGATCCAGCACCAGTTCGTTGCCCAAAATCCCCGATACCCGTTCGGTCTTGATGCCGATCTTTTTAGGCGCCGTGTCTTTCCGCCCGTCGCCATAGCCCGCAATGCGTATTGTGGCAGCGTACTTCACCGAGGGCGCATTGGGATTAGGCTTTTTGTTTTCGGCTATATGGATAGACTCATCCATGTCGAACCAGCCCGCGTACAAATTGGCGCTGAAGCATGCGCCAACACACAATGTCAGCGCCGCCAGAGCGCGTGCAAAAATTAAATTCATCGGGATTAACCTCATATTGAACGCAGGACGGGGAAACCGCCTTGCCTGTTATCTTCCAAGCGACTGCACGCTTCCGGCTTGCTGCCGGAATTTCTCCATGCGCCCGGAAGCATGTTTGACGGCGGGAAGAAAGCGCACCAACTCCTTCAACGCCATGGCATACACCTCGCGCTTGAACTCGATCACGCTATCCATCTCCACCCAGTAATCGTTCCAGCGCCACGCATCGAATTCGGGATGCCCCGAAGCCCGCAGCGACACATCGCAATCGCGCCCCACCAAACGCAGCAAGAACCAGATTTGCTTCTGCCCCTTGTAGCTTCCGCGCGAATCGCGCCTTACCCAACTGTGCGGCACTTCGTAACGCATCCAATCGCGGGTACGCCCGAGGATTTCGACATGGCAGTTCTGCAAACCCACTTCTTCGTGCAGCTCGCGGTACATCGCCTGCTCGGGCGTTTCGCCATACTGTATTCCGCCCTGCGGAAATTGCCACGCATCCTGACGGATACGTTTACCCCAAAACACCTGATTCTTTGCGTTGGTCAGAATGATGCCTACGTTCGGGCGATAACCATCACGGTCTATCATAATTCGCCCCACTAAACTGTTTATCAATGGGACGGATTGTTCCATATTTCGTGCGCACAGGAAAGAACAAACCTGAAAAACTCAATCCAGCCACAGAGTTCACAGAGCACATAGAGAGTGCGGCAAAGACTCATCCCCCCATCTGCTATCGCTTCGGCATCCGTCGCGGCTCAAAGCCGTTCTATGATTAAAGTCACTTACGGTAGAATGCGCGCTCGTTAATACCCACCATACGGAATCGACATGCGCGTCTCACAATTTTTTATTTCCACTTTGAAAGAAGCCCCTTCCGAAGCCGAGCTGCCCAGCCATCGCCTGATGCTGCGCGCGGGTTACATCCGCAAACTTTCCAGCGGCCTGTACACTTGGATGCCATTGGGACTGCGCGTACTGCGCAAAGTTGAAGCGATCGTGCGCGCAGAGATGAACAAGAGCGGCGCCATCGAATTGCTGATGCCCGCCGTACAGCCCGCCGAGCTGTGGCAGGAAACCGGACGCTGGGAAGTGTTCGGCCCGCAGATGCTGAAGATCAAAGACCGCCACGACCATCTATTCTGCTACGGCCCCACGCACGAGGAAGTCATCACCGACATCGCGCGCCGCGAAGTGAAGAGCTACCGCCAGTTGCCGCTGAATTTCTACCAGATCCAGACCAAGTTCCGCGATGAAGTGCGTCCGCGTTTCGGCGTGATGCGCGCGCGCGAGTTCATCATGAAAGATGCCTATTCCTTCCACAGCAGCTTTGAGAGTCTGGAACAAACCTACCACGTGATGTACGAAACCTACACGCGCATCTTCACCCGTCTGGGCTTGCAGTTCCGCGCTGTGGCGGCGGACACCGGCGCGATCGGCGGCTCCGGCTCGCATGAGTTCCACGTACTGGCCGATTCCGGCGAAGACGCGCTGGCGTTCTGTCCAAGTTCCGATTACGCCGCCAACGTGGAACTGGCGGAAGCGATTGCCCCCGCCACTCCGCGTGCTCCCGCCACGCAGGAGATGCAAAAGGTCATTACCCCCGGACAGAAAACCATCGAAGAGGTCGCGGCATTCTTTGGCTCTTCCGCCCAGAGCGTGCTCAAGGCTATTGCCGTAGTAAACCACGAGGGCGAGTTCGCGCTGCTGCTGCTACGCGGCGACCACCAACTCAATGAAGTCAAGGCCAGCAAGATACTGGGCGAATTCCGTTTTGCTTCGGACGATGAGATCAAACAGCACATGGGTTGCCGCCCCGGCTACATCGGCCCAGTCAACATTCCGCATCATTCTGTGCCTGGCGGACTGATGGGACATGGCACGCATATACAGCCACGAGTGCTCATGGATCGCGCAGCAGCCACAATGAGCGATTTCATTTGCGGCGCGAACGACGATGGCTTCCATTACACCGGAGCCAATTTCGGCCGCGATGTATATCTGGACGAAGCCGACATCCACGACCTGCGCAACGTAGTGGCGGGCGATGTCTCGCCCGACAGCAAGGGCACGCTAGAACTATGCCGCGGCATCGAAGTCGGCCACATTTTCCAGTTGCGCACCAAGTATTCCGAAGCGCTGCAAGCCACCTATCTGGACGAGAACGGCAAAGCGCAAGTCATGGAAATGGGCTGCTACGGCATCGGCGTATCGCGCATCGTGGCGGCCGCCATCGAGCAGAATTTCGACGAGTGCGGCATCACCCTGCCCGCAGGCATGGCGCCGTTTCAGGTCGCCATCGCCCCTATCGGTTTCAAAAAGAGCGAAGCTGTGCGCAATGCGGCGGAACAGCTCTATGCCGATCTCACCGCCGCAGGCATCGAGGTATTGCTGGATGACCGCGACGAGCGCCCAGGCGTGATGTTCGCCGACCTCGAACTGATCGGCATCCCGCACCGCATCGTCATCGGCGACCGCGGCTTGAAAGAAGGCAATGTGGAATACCAAGGCCGCCGCGACAGTGCCGCGCAAGTCGTACCCTTGCAGGATGTAGCCAAGCTCGTACAATCAAAACTATGAAAACAGGATTCGGGATTCGGGATTCGGGATTCAAAAACAAAACGGCGAGACTCCACGGATTCCGCCGCACCGCTTTTGACTTAATTCCGAATCCCGAATCCTTAATCCTCGCGGTTGCCCTGCTCTTCGCTCCCTCCGCCTACGCCGGAGCACAGGCCGAAGAAGCGCTTTCCGCCAGCGTGCAATCGGTATTGCAACGCGCCGTGTCCGACCAGGCCGCCCCCAAATTAGCTTTCACCACGCAGCAGGAAGCGGAGGTCTGGCTGGGCGAAATGTCGCAACGCTTATCCAAACGCATACCCGATAAAGATACCCGCGAAGACTTCCTCAGCACGGTGCATTACGAGGCCACCCGCGCGGGCTTGGATCCGCATCTGGTGTTGGGTTTGATCGAAGTGGAGAGCGGTTTCAGGAAGTACGCGGTGTCGAACGTTGGCGCGCGCGGCTATATGCAGGTGATGCCGTTCTGGACCAAAAATATCGGCACCCGCGACCACAACCTGTTCCACCTGCGCACCAACCTGCGCTACGGCTGCACGATTCTGCGCTACTACGTGGACATTGAAAAAGGCAATCTGTACCGCGCGCTGGGGCGCTACAACGGCAGTCTGGGCAGACCGGAATATCCCAATCTGGTGAAAGCCGCCTGGCACAAGCACTGGACGAACCCGCTGCGTACCGCGAGTTCGCAAACCAAGCAGGCGGGTTAAGCCTTAGGAAGCCTCTATAAACCCAAACTCCGTTGCGATACTGCGTTGCTCAATAAATTTTAACGCTTACATATCAAACATATGCGGCGCACTAAAATTTCTTTCGCGCCTTGTCTCGCTTAGGATTTTGAATTTATAGAAGCTCCCGTTACTTGGCTTCTTTCTGACTTTTGGTTTTAAGGAAGAGATAGGTCTCGACTTCGGCGCGCGTCACCATGCCCTCCTGGTAACTCACCAACTTCCCCGTCGGATCGTACAAATAAGAAGTCGGCAACGCCTCGACCACGCCGACCTGCGTCTCGGCCATGGTGTAACTACCGATCACCAGCGGATAACTGATTTTGTGTTTGGCCGCGAATTCCGACACCGCCGCGCGCGTGGAATCCAGCGCCACGCCGACCACCACCAGGTCGGAATTTTTGTGCGCGTTATGCATTGCGACCAGATCCGGCGTTTCCTGTTCGCACGGCGGGCACCAGGTCGCCCAGAAATTCACCAGCACCCACTTGCCGCGATAATCGGCCAGACGCAGCGTATTGCCCTGCATATCCTTGAACACGAACTCCTGCGCCGCTGCCGTGCAGGCAAGCAGCGACAGGCACACCAGCAGCAGCGCGCGACAAGTTTTCATCAGTGATGCGCCTTTTCTTCTTCGTGTTCCGCCGCATCCTCTTCCGCGTGGGCATCGCTGGAGCCATGCCCGACCGCCTCCGCCGCATGCGACAAATACAGAGCGGCAGCGACCAGCGCGATACTCGCACCCAGATACAGCAGGTCTAGCGGACTTTGAATTTCAAGATTCAACGCCTCTTCAAACAGCGTCACGATCAGGATCATCAGGATCACTTTGGCCAGACGCGATTTCAAATCGTCCAGATTTTCGATCACCAGAATCTTGCTCGACGCTTTGGTGCCGTGCGCCTGATCGATGTCGCTGATGAACAGCTCGTACAGCCCCAGCGAGAAAATCAGCATTACCGTTGCCAGCAGATAGCCGTCCACCACCTCGACGATGTGCGTCACCGTATCGTCATGCAATGCCTTGCGCGCCACCTCGGTCATCTCCGGATCGCCGTAATGCACCACGTGCATCACCAGATTCCACACATCGACGGTCGCCATGTAAAAAATCGCAAAGCCGGCCAGCAAACTGCCCAGCACTGCGGACAAAATCACAAAGCGGCTATTCCACAAACCGCCTTCAAAAAAACTTTCAATAAACTTCATGCTGTTCTCCAAAAATTCACGGCGCGCATTAGAGCGCAAAAAACCGGGGCAGACAAGCCAGCGCCGGAGTGTGCCCGAAAGCACATGACATTTCTACCTTGCCCCTCGCGCCGCTGTCGCCTCGCACAGCGTCAGCTTGTCCGCGCGCGGCAGACGTTTGATTTGTATCTCGCGCTTGAGTGCGGCGGATTTGTCGGCGCAGGGTTCGCGGTACAGCAGCTGCACGGGAGTACGCCCGCGCGTGTACTTGGCGCCCTCTCCCGCGTTATGCGCGGCAAAGCGTTTATCGAGGTCGTTGGTGATGCCGCAATACAGCGTGTCGTCGGCACAACGCAGCAGGTAGCAGCACCAGCTCATCGAACCCGCAACTTCCACACCGCTCCCAGCATCAGCACAAGCAACAGCAGCACCGCCGCGTTGCCCCAGCGCACGTAGGGCGTGCTGCCCGTGTAGCCCTGCACTTGGGCGGTGAGCACGCCCTCCGCATGTTGCGGCAGCATTTGCCGGATGCGCCCGTCGGCGCCGATCACCGAAGTCACGCCGGTATTGGTGGCACGCAGCATCATGCGCCCCGTTTCCAGCGCGCGCATCTGCGCGATCTGGTTGTGCTGCATCGCGGCATGGCTCTTGCCGTACCATGCGTCGTTGCTGGTATTCAGCAACAGCGTCGCCTGCGGCAAGGCGCGGATAATCTCCTCGCCGAACACATCCTCGTAGCAGATGTTCATCGCGATACGTTGCCCGGCCAGATGCAGCAAGGGCTGCTGCTCGCCACCGCTGGCAAGGTCGGACATCGGGATATTCAGCACGTCGTTGACGAACCAGCCGAACAGCGGGCGCAAGGGAATGAATTCGCCGAACGGCACCAGATGGCTCTTGTGGTAGGTTTGGCTGGCGGAAGCGCCCAGCGAGAACATGCTGTTGTGGAATCTGTCCTGCTCTTTCTCAAACGCGCCGATGAGCACGTCGCCGCCCTGCCGCCGCGCATGCTCGCGCAACAGGCCTGTGTAACTCTCCGGCAGATCGTTGCGCAGCAAAGGCAACGCGGTCTCCGGCAACACGATCAGGCGCGCGTCGCTGCTCTCCGCCAGACGGCGATAAGTTTCCAGCGTGCCGATGAGCTGCCCTTCCTCGAACTTTTCCTCCTGCGCGATATTGCCTTGCAGCAAACTTACCTTGACCGGTTCGCCTTCCGGCGTTGTCCACTCGACCATACGCAGCCCCGCGCCGCCCAGCCACAACGCCAGCAAAACCGCAGCGGCTGCTTTGCCCTGTACACGCCGGCGCTGCTGCACAAGCACCAGCAACAATCCCGCGCTTACCGCCGCCAGCAGCGACACGCCATACACCCCCAGGATCGGCGCATAACCGGCCAGCGGACTATCCGGCACTTGCGAGTAGCCCAGCGCCAGCCACGGAAAACCGGTCAGAAAATAGCCGCGCAACAACTCCACCGCCGCCCACAGCGCGGGCAGCAACAGCACGGGACGCAACCATTGCGGCGACGGCAGACGCGCTTGCAGATAGCCCGCCAGCGCGGGAAACAGCGCAAAAAAAGCCACGAACAACAGCGTGGCCAGTAAGGCCAGCAGCATCGGCATGTTGCCGTAGTTGTGCAATGCGACATAGACCCAGCCCACCCCCGCGCCGAACATGCCCAGCCCGAAACCGAAGCCAATCCGCAGCGCCGCGCGCGGGGTCGCGGCTTGTCCCCACAAGCGGAACAGCAGTGCGAGCGCCATAATCGGCAACGGAAAAATATCCAGCGGCGCAAAGCCTGCCACCGCAAAAATACCGCCGAGGAAGGCGAGGACGAAATGATTGGTGCGCGGAACGTTCACAAAATCGGCTTCGGAGTTGATTGCGCGGATTATACGGTGTAACTTCCGCGCCACTCATACCTTACCCCTGTGTTTTTACATGCCGCAGAACTCAGCCCTACTCCAGGAAATCAGCTCCATGCTGGTCGAGTGCGACCTGTTCAACCATTTGCCGGCAGCGGAAATCCATGCCGTCGCGCATTATTTCGGGATCAACAAGATTGACGCGGGCGCAACGATTTTCAACGAGGGCGACGACGGCACCTTCATGTGCGTTGTGCATGAAGGCCGCGTCTCGGTGCTGAAGACCAACCAGAACGAACATGCCGTGGTAATGGCGACGCTGGGAGCGGGCCGCACCTTCGGCGAAATGGCGGTACTGGACGGCGAGCGGCGTTCCGCCACCTGCATGGCGGCAAACGATTGCGTGTTGCTTACACTGTCCAAAGAAGCCATGGATACCATGCTGGAAGAACAGCCCCGCGTCGGCGCAAAAATATTGCGCGCCGTCGCCGTGAGCCTGTCGCGCCGCCTGCGCATGGCCGTGGGCAAACTGGTCGATCACGAAGTCTGAATACTCAGGAAAAAATAACTCGCCATGCTCGATTTCACCGAATACTCCAAAATATTCCTCAGCCTGTTCGCCATCCTCGACCCGATAGGCATCATCCCCATCATCATCGCCTTCACCCTCGGGCTCACGCCGAAAAAGCGCGCGCGCGTCGGGCGCATGGCCTCGCTTTCGGTGATCGGCATCCTGCTCACCGCGCTGCTCATCGGCGAATTTATGCTGGAATTTTTCGGCATCAGCATCCATTCGTTTCGCGTCGCGGGCGGCATCCTGCTGCTGCTGATGTCCATCACCATGCTGTTCGGCAACAAAGACACGCCCACCCCCGACGACACGGGCGACGGGGAGGCCACTTCCTCGGTTGCCATCGTGCCGCTCTCCACCCCTCTGCTGGCCGGCCCCGGCGCGATCAGCGCAATCATATTGGACGCGCACAAAGGTCATGGCGTGGGACACTACGCCGCACTGAGTCTGGAAATCGTCCTGCTGGGTTTCCTCGTGTGGCTCACCTTTCTCATTGCACCGTGGGTGTCGGAACGCTTGGGGCGTATCGGCAGCGACATTTTCTCGCGGTTAATGGGACTGATACTCGCCGCCATCGCGGTGGAATTCATCGCCGGCGGATTGCGCGGCTTGTTCCCCGCATTGGGATAACCGCACTTAACGTAGGAGCGGCCACTTCGACAAGCTCAGGACTGCAAAGTCCGCTCTCAAAAAACATTCGCGGCTAAAGCCGCTCCCACACAGGATCAGCCATTATGGAAAAAATTAGACTCTCAAAACTCATGTCCGAACAGGGCATCTGCTCGCGCCGCGAAGCGGACAGTTACATCGAAAAAGGCTGGGTGCTGGTCGATGGCGAGCCGGTGAGCCAGCTCGGCAGCAAAGTGTTTCCCCACCAGAAAATCACGCTGAACAAGGCCGCTCAGAACCAACAGCAGACGCAAGTCACCATCCTGCTCAACAAGCCCATCAGCTATGTTTCCGGCCAGGCGGAAGACGGCTATCAACCCGCCGTCGTGCTCATCAAACCGGAGAGCCGCTGGGCGAACGACAGCGCGCCGCAGCGCTTCGTGCGCGAACACCTGCGCGGCCTCGCGCCTGCCGGACGGCTGGATATCGACTCGCAAGGCTTGCTGGTACTCACGCAGGACGGGCGCGTGGCCAAACAACTCATCGGCGAAGACTCGCCCATCGAGAAAGAATACCTCGTGCGCGTGACTGGCAAGCTGGTCGGCAACGGCCTGAACCTGCTCAACCACGGCCTCTCGCTCGACGGGCAGAAACTCAAGCCGGCCAAAGTCTCGTGGCTGAACGACGACCAGTTGCGCTTTATTTTGAATGAAGGAAAAAAACGCCAGATACGCCGCATGTGCGAACTGGTCGGCCTCAAAGTCACCGGCCTCAAGCGCGTGCGCATCGGCAAGGTCAAACTCGGCGACCTGCCAGTCGGACAGTGGCGCTACCTGCGCGAGGACGAGCGCTTTTAACCCGGCATTTCATTGTTTCGGCCGACTCCGCCATCAACGTAGGCAGTACGAAAAAACGCGGCATTACTCGCCGGAGCAGGGCTAAAACAATCTGCCGCGTTATTTTAACCGACGGATGTTGGCACCGAGTTGCGACAGCTTGCTTTCGATGTGTTCGTAGCCGCGATCCAGATGGTAGATGCGGTCAATGACGGTTTCTCCTTGCGCCACCAGCCCGGCGATGACCAGACAGGCCGAGGCGCGCAGATCGGTAGCCATCACGGTGGCGCCTTCCAGATGGTCGACACCGCGCACGACCGAGGTATTGCCTTCCACGTCGATTTGCGCGCCCAAGCGGCGCAATTCCTGCACGTGCATGAAGCGATTTTCGAAGATGGTTTCCACCACCATCGCGCTGCCGGAGGCTACGCAGTTCAGCGCCATGAACTGCGCCTGCATGTCGGTGGGGAAGGCGGGATGCGGCGCGGTGCGCACGTTTACCGCTTTCGGGCGCCCGTTCATTTCCAGATGGATGGTGTCGCCCTCCACTTTGATTTTCGCGCCCGCTTCGGTGAGCTTTTCCAGCACGGTTTCCAGTATGTCGGCGCGCGTTTCGCGCAGGGTGATGCTGCCGCCCGTCGCCGCTGCCGCCACCAGGAAGGTGCCGCTCTCAATGCGGTCCGGCATAATGCGGTGGCTTGCGCCGTGCAGTTTTTCCACACCAATGACGGTGACGGTGTCTGTGCCGTCGCCGGAAACTTTTGCGCCCATAGCGCGCAGGCAATTGGCCAAATCCACCACTTCCGGTTCGCGCGCGGCGTTTTCCAGCACGGTTACGCCGTCGGCCAGTGCAGCCGCCATCATCAGGTTTTCGGTGCCGGTGACGCTGACGATGTCGAAGAAAATGCGTGCACCTTTCAGCCGTTTGGCCTTGGCATGAATGTAGCCGTGCTCGATGGTGATCTCGGCGCCCATCGCTTGCAGACCCTTGATATGCAGGTCAACGGGACGCGAGCCGATGGCGCAGCCGCCGGGCAGGGAAACCTTGGCATCGCCGAAGCGCGCCACCAGCGGCCCCAGCACGAGGATGGCCGCACGCATGGTTTTCACCATGTCATACGGAGCTTCCCAGTTATCGACTTTACCGCCGTTGAAGGTAATCTCACCCGCCGCAGATTCTGCCGCAACCCCCATCTGCTGCAACAGCTTGCGCATGGTGCCGACATCATGCAGATCGGGCAGATTAGTCAGATGCAGCGTATCGGAAGTCAATAAGCTCGCGCACATGATCGGCAATGCCGCATTCTTGGCACCGGAAATGCGCACTTCGCCGCGCAACGGAATGCCGCCTTGTATTGCCAGTTTTTGCATAAACTTGAGTCATTAGTTGGTAGTCGTTAGTTGTTGGTTGCACCCCGAAACCAACAACTAACGACTACCGGCTAAACACTACGAAAATAACCGGACACGCGCCGGAATCAACCCGCCGCGCGATCCCCGCGCAGCGACAATGCTTCTGCCACACCGTAGAGATCGGCCAAGCTGAGCAAGTTTTCCGGAACATTAACGAACGAGAGCTTCACCTGGTTGCGCTGCGCCGCACGCAACCATGCCAACATCAAGCTCACTGCGGAAGAATCCACCGCATCAACCTGCGCCATATCAACCACAATGTCGCGCATCCCATCTTCCAGCGGTACGCCATTGCCAAACAAATCTGCGGCTGTTTCCATGGTCAGGCGACCGGACACACGCACGATGTTTGCACCAGCCCCCATCACTTGGCTTCGGCCTTGCGGGCGGAGGCTGCATTCACCTCGGCAGCATGATTTTTTTCCGTCAGAAACTTGATCAGGCCGTCCACTCCCGATTGCTGCAATGGCTCGCGAAATTGATTGTTGTAAATATCCAGCGCCAGCCTTGGGCCGGCGATCGCCAAGTCAACCACCTTCCAGCCCGTGGCCGTCTTTTTCAGGTCGTAATCCACGGCAATGGCCTCTTTCCCCGGAGCCTGAATCAGCGACTTCACCGTGACCTGATCGTCGCCCTCGTCATACTTGAGCGGTTCGAATTTCACGGTGCGGTTGCCATTATCGGTAAACGCTTTCGCGATAAACACGCGCACCAGCAAATCGCGGAACTCATCTACCAGCACTTTTTTCTGCTCGGCTGTTGCGGACTTCCAGTTCGGACCTACCGCACGCTTGGTCATCAGGGTGAAATCAAACAGCGGCAACACCTTCTCGTCCACCAATGCCTGTATTTTTTTCTTGTCGGTTTTTTCCTGCTTCAGTGCAACCAGCACCTCTTGCACCGTATTCTTCACCAACAACTCCGGTGCCGCCATTTCCGCTTGTGCCGCACTGACAAAGCCCAGCAACGATATTCCGACAAGCGCAAACCCAATTATTCTTTTCATAAAACCCTCGATTATTTGCTTACGCCCTCGGCCTTGCTGGCAATCACCTGACCGATGAGTTCCTCCAGCACGACCGCAGAACGCGACTGTTTAACCACTTCATTGTCTTTCAGCATCTCTTCATCCGCTCCCGGCTTCAGGCCGATATACTGTTCGCCCAGTAACCCCGAGGTTAGAACGCTGATCAGCGTGTCTTTGGGAAATTGATAGCGCTTGTCGATACTCATAATCACTTCAGCCTCGTAGCGCCCGGTATCCAGCGTAATCCCGGTTACCCGCCCCACCAGCACCCCCGCGCTTCTCACCGAGGCCGTCGGCTTGAGGCCGCCGACATTGGTGAAGTGCGCCTTCAAACGGTACGTCTCCGACACATTGTAGGTACTCAGATTGCCCACCTTGAAGGCCAATACGGCCAGCGCAACAATCCCCCCGATGACGAAGGCGCCAACCCATAAATCCAGCGTGGTTCGTTCCATATCAAATCCCCCGAAACATAAATGCGGTCAAAATAACGTCCAGCAACAGAATGACCACAGACGACTGCACCACAGTACGCGTGGTCGCTCCGGACACCCCCTCGGCAGTAGGAGGGGCATCGTATCCCTCGAACAGTGAAATCACGGTAACCGCCACGCCGAACACAAAACTCTTCAGCACCCCGTTCAGCACATCGTGCTGAAAATCCACCGAGGCTTGCATCTGCGACCAGAACGAGCCCTCGTCCACGCCGATAAACAGCACGCCGACGATATAACCGCCGAACACGCCCATCGCCGAAAACATCGCGGCGAGAATGGGCATGGAAATGACACCCGCCCAAAATCGCGGCGCCACGACGCGCGCAATCGGGCTGACCGCCATCATTTCCATCGCGGCAAGCTGCTCAGTCGCCTTCATCAAACCGATCTCGGCGGTCATCGCCGAACCCGCACGGCTCGCGAACAACAATGCCGCCAGCACCGGCCCCAGCTCCCGCACCAAGCCGAGCGCCACCAAGGTGCCCAGCGCCGATGCAGCACCGTAACTTTTCAGCGTTTCGTACCCCTGTAGCCCGAGCACAACCCCCACAAACAATCCCGCCACCAGAATAATGATGAGCGACATCACACCGGTAAAAAAGATTTCCTTAAGCGTCAGTTGGAAACGGCGGAAACTCAGCCCCGAGCTCAGCAGAATCAGTGCAAAAAAACGCGCGGCATATCCGATGCGCCATACCGCGTTGATTACACGATGCCCGATGTTTTTGACACTTCTCGCTAAAGGCATCAGGCACTCACCCCCAAATCCCGCTTATAGTCGCCGCCGGGGTAATGGAACGGCACCGGTCCATCCATTTCGCCGTGCACAAATTGATGCACAAAAGGCTTATCCGACGCATGAATTTCCGCGGGCGTCCCTTCCGCCACGATCACCCCATCGGCAATGAAGTAAATATAGTCGACAATTTTCAGCGACTCTTGCACATCGTGGGTCACCACCACAGAAGTCGCCCCCAGCGCATTATTCAGGCGGCGTATCGAATTACCGACCACTGTCAGGGAAATCGGATCAAGACCGGCAAACGGTTCATCGTACAAAATCAGCATGGGATCCAGCGCGACCGTGCGCGCCAGCGCCACACGCCGCGCCATACCGCCGGACAGCTCTGCCGGCATCAAGGCATGCGTGCCGCGCAAACCGACCGCGTGCAGCTTCATCATCACCAGATCGTGGATCATTTCTTCCGGCAGGTCGGTGTGCTCGCGCATTTGGAAGGCAACGTTGTCATAGACCGACATATCGGTAAACAGCGCGCCGAACTGAAACAACACGCCCATCTTGCGGCGCATGGCGTACAGCCCTTTTTGATCGAGATCATGGATGGTTTGTCCATCAATTTTGATCTCGCCTCTGGTCGGCTTAATGGCGCCACCGATCAAGCGGAACAGCGTGGTCTTCCCGCATCCGCTGCCGCCCATAACCGCAATGACCTTACCCCGATGGAAGGTCATATTGATGCCCTTCAGGATAGGGCGACTGTCATAGGAAAAATTGACATCGCGAATTTCGACCAGCGGCTGTGCGGACACTAAGAACCTTCTTGCTCGTTTCAGGAGCGCGCATTCTAAACCACACCTCCACCATCCACAACACAAGCCTCCGCAGCTAAATTGCGCCAACACCATGGGCGACTCGCCGCCGGATACCCGCGCAGATCGACTTGAGCTAGCGGCGATTGCCAGCTATTCTGCGCGCCATGAAAAATCGCTGTCGGCGCCATAAACACCTTGAATAGTCGCGAAAATCTCCCCTCTCTGCTCATAGTGGATGACGATCCGCTCATCCGCGACACCTTGCGTCTGGTGCTGGCCGACGAGTTCGACGTTCATCTGGCGGAAGACCGCGCCCATGCCATCCGCCTACTGCGCGACATGAGCCCGCCGCCGCAACTGGCGCTGGTCGATCTGGGGTTGCCGCCCACCCCGCATCGCCCCGAAGAAGGCTTCCGCCTGATTGCGGAATTGCTTGCCCATTCACCGCTGGTCAAGGTCATCGCTTTATCCGGACAGGATGATCAGGCCAACGCCAGACATGCGCGCGCGCTGGGCGCGATCGAATTCGTCGCCAAACCGTGCCCGCCCGAAACGATCAAGGCGCAGCTACTTAGCGCCTTGCGCATCCAGCTCGACGAACAAATCCCCGGCGCGTCGCGCAACCAAACCTCACCCGGCATCATCGGCAGCAGCCCCCCCATGCAGGCCATGCGCCAACAGATCGAGTTATATGCAACCTCACCGTTTCCCGTGCTCATTGAAGGCGAGTCGGGCAGCGGCAAAGAACTGGTCGCGGCCACTCTGCAACACCTGAGCTTGGAGCATTCCGCGCCTTACATCGTATGCAACTGCGCCGCCATCTCGCCCAATCTGCTCGAATCCGCATTCTTCGGGCATATCAAAGGCGCATTTACCGGTGCGACGGCAGCGCAAACCGGCTTCTTCGAAGAGGCCGGCGCAGGCACCCTGTTTCTGGATGAGATCGGCGAACTCCCGCTGGAGTTGCAGGCCAAATTATTGCGCGTACTGGAAAACGGCGAGTTCCAGCGCGTGGGCGAAACGGCCACACGCAAGAGCCACGCCCGCATCATCACCGCGACCAACCGCGATTTGAAAACGTGCGTGCGCGAAGGGCAATTTCGCGTTGACCTCTACCATCGCCTAAGCATCTTCACCATTCAGGTACCTCCCTTGCGCACCTTGGGCGCAGATAAATTCCTGCTGCTGGAACACTTCCGCAACTACTACGCCACCCAATCCCACAGGCCATCATTCCGCCTTGACGCTGCGGCGGAAAAACTCTGGGGCAGCTACGCCTTCCCCGGCAATACCCGCGAACTGCGCAACATCGTCATTCGGCTCGGCACCAAATACCCGGGGCTAAACATCAACGCGGCGCAACTGGAAGCCGAACTGGACATGGCGCACTCCGGCACAAACGAGCCCGCCTCCGACCCGCTGTCCGCAGCCCGCTTCGCCATGCAGCAAGGCACATTCAATCTGGACGAAGAACTGATGGACTATACTAGCCGCCATATCGACACCGCCATGGACATGGCGCGCGGCAGCATCAGCGAGGCGGCAAAATTGCTCGGCATTGCCCGCACCACCCTGTACAGCCGCATGGAAGCTTTGCAGAAACACAAAGCACAAAGAAAATAATAGAGAGGATTCAGATGTATCTCGAACACTTTGGCCTGACCGAACCGCCGTTCAAAATCACTCCTGTTACCGAATTTTTCTTTTCCGGCGCCAATCGCGGCGAGATACTCGATGCGCTGATTTACGCCATCACCGACAGCGAAGGCATCATCAAAATCAGCGGCGAAGTCGGCAGCGGCAAAACTATGCTGTGCCGCATGCTGCTGGACCGCCTGCCCACCAACATCAAGGCCATCTACCTCGCCAATCCCAGCCTGTCGCGCGACGAATTGCTCTACGCCATCGCCGACGGTCTGGAGCTTGACCTAGAAGGACAGCGCGTCAGCGTCTTGCTGCAAAATCTGCATAACCATCTGGTCGCCAAACACAATCAGGGCGAGCGCTGCGTGGTGCTGGTGGACGAAGCGCATGCCATGCCGCTGGACACGCTGGAAGAATTGCGCCTGCTCTACAACCTGCAAGTCGGCAAACACAAACTGATCCAGATCGTGCTGTTCGGGCAACCCGAGCTGGACGAAAAACTGGAGCAGACCAACATGCGCCAGTTGAAAGATCGCATCGTGCATCACTTCAACATGCAGCCGCTGTCGAAGAAAGTCATCGAGTCGTACCTGATGTTCCGCATGCGCGCGGCGGGCTACCACGGCCCGGATATTTTCTCGCCCGCCGCCGTCAACCTGATCGGCAAAGCCTCCAACGGCCTCATGCGCCGCGTCAATATTCTGGCCGACAAATCGTTGCTCGCCGCCTTCGTGGAAAACACCCACAACATCGAAGCGCGCCATGTGCAGGCGGCGATTCGCGACAGCGAACTCTCCCCCGGCAAATCCTGGCTCAACCGCAAAAACGCCGTCATCGCCGGCGGAGCCACGCTGCTCGCCGTAGCGCTCGCCGGCGCCGGATGGATGCTCGGCAAAACAGACTCCAACCCCAAAGCGCCCGATGCCAATGCAGCTACCGCCGCCGTTCAACCATCGCCCGTCCCCACCACCATTGCCTCCCCGTTGGCGACAGCTTCTCAAACCGTTTCCGCCTCCACCGTGTCCATTACGCCGCCGCCAAGCAGCGTAGCTCCGACTAACGCTATGGCGACAAACAGTACAAAACCCATCCCGCCCAAGGCATTGGAAAACCAACAAATATCCGCATCCGGCTCGCTACTGGAACAAAGGCTGGAGGCCACCAAAACCATGCTTGCCCAAGTCGGCAAGAACGGGGTCAGCATCCAATTGTTCTATACCGAAGATGCCCGCCCCGCACGCATCGAACGCTTTCTGACCCGCGCCAAGAGTCTGGGGAAGCTTTCGGAAATATACATCTTGCCCATCAAGATTAATGGCAAAGAGAGCTTCCGCGTTCTGTACGGCGCCTATGCCAATAACGAAGCGGCACGCGCGGGAATAAAAAATCTCCCCAAACGCTACAAGGATGCTTTCGCACCGACCCTCCACGAACTGGATAATTACTGAACCGCACCGGCTGATCCACACTCGCATAAGCGCTTGAAATAGCGAAAAACTAGACCAAATGGCATATTGCCCTAGTAGGATAAAGATGTTACGTTTCGCGTACATCTAAAGGGGCGGGAATCGGGAATGAAGCTACATCATGTATTGCTGTGTTCGGGTATTTTGTCTGTCGCTGCATGCAGCGAAACAAAACCGCCCTCCAGCACGCAACCGCTCAAGCCTTCCGACAAACACATTCAGCTGAAGGATGTGACCCCGCCACAAAATAGCAGCGACATCCCGCAAGCCAACAAGCGCGTCATCCCGCTCCCGCCGCCGAAACCCAGCACCAAGGTGGAAACCTACAGCGTCGTCGTCACCAACGTTCCCGCACAGGAAATACTGTTTGCCCTGGCGCGCGACGCCAAGATCAACCTCGACATCAACCCCGGCGTGCAGGGCAATGTCACGCTCAACGCGATCAACCAGACCTTGCCGCAGATACTCAACCGTATCTCCAAGCAAGTCGATATGCGCTACGAGCTGGACAACGGCAACCTCATCGTCATGGCG
>JBBIJL010000004.1:0-35498 GCA_037446005.1 Gallionellaceae bacterium
TCACATCGAGCAGGATCAAATCGGGGCGGGCGATCTCAATCCGCTGTAACGCCTCTTCACCGTCCATGGCCACCACCACATCAAAACCTTGAGACTCCAGGCCTTCGACGATCACACCCAGGTTAACCGGCGAATCGTCTACCAGCAGAATGGTGCGGGAAATAATTTCCATTTCCCTAAATAGGGATTTTTCAATTTTCATTGTTCAAGTTCCTTTACTTTCCGGTATTGCTCTATCAGGCCGACGAGCGCCTTGGTCTGAAAACTCTTGGCTAACCTGCGCAACTGATCGGCAAATGGCAGATAGCGGCTATCCGCTTCGGCCAGTTGCTCCGCATGGCGCATCACATCGCGCATGCTGCCGCGCAAGGCATTAGCATGCAGAATGTCCAATTCTTGTTTGGATGGGACAGATAACATCGGTATTGCCTGCGCGACTAGCGTTGCAGCTTGCTCCGCTAGCGCCACCGCATTGACTGTTGCACCTCTTGACAGTCCGGCTTCCATGTCGATTTCAAACGAAAATGTACTACCTGTTCCTGGCACACTTTCTACCTTGATGTCGCCGCCCATCAGTTGCACCAGCTTGCGGCTGATCGACAACCCGAGGCCGCTGCCACCGGCACGGCGGCTGATCTCGCCGATCTGCTCGAAGGGAAGAAAAATATTGTCAAACTGATCGGCAGCAATACCGACACCGCTGTCCTGCACCACAAAATGCAGGCGCAAGGGGGGGATGCAACTCACCCGCAATGCCACTTGCCCACTATCGGTAAACTTGACGGCATTGGACAACAGGTTGAGCAATATCTGGCGCAGGCGTTGCGCATCTCCGCGCACTACGGCGGGCAAATTGGCATCCACCTCGCAGTTGAAAGCAAGATTTTTTTGCTCCGCCCTGACGCGGATCATGCCGATGATGGCACCGAGAAACGGCTCCAGCTCGATGTCGCCGGAAATGAGTTCGAATTTATCCGCCTCAATGGCGGCATGATCGAGTATGCCGTTGATGAGCGACAGCAGGTGTTCGCCGCTGTTCTGGATGATGTGCAACCAGGAGACTTGTTTCTCGCCCAGCACATTGCTTTGCAGCAACAAGTTTTGGGTATAGCCGAGGATGCCGTTCAGCGGCGTACGCAACTCGTGACTCATCTGCGCCATGAATGCGCTGCGCAACTGCGCCAGCCGCAGCGCCTCGGACAATGCTGCCTCGCGCGCCACATCCATCTTCCGGCGCTCGCTCACATCGCGCACCGCGGCACAGGTTGCCCCCACCCTGCCGTCGATATCCGGCAAGCGCGACAAACTCACATCCACCGGAAATTCGCTGCCATCCTTGCGGCAGCCAAACAGGTCTTGGATTGCCCCGGCCATGCGGCGATCCCGCTCGCCGCTGGCAATGAACGCATTACGCATCCCCTCATGGGAGGGGCGCACGGCCTGCGGCAGCAACACCTCGATAGAACATCCCGACAACTCGCCGCTCCCGTAACCGAACATCGCTTCGAGTTGTGCGTTTACCTGAATAATGCGCCCCCGCTCATCCACCACCAGCATACCGTCCGGTGCGGACTGCAAAATGCTGCGGTACCAAGCTTCGGTCTGCTGAAGCTGTTCTTTGGACATCTCCAGCTCCACCGCCTGCTCTTCCAGATCGCGCGCATTCTGTTCCAAGTGTAAGTTCAAATCGGAGATGCGCCTGAGATTGCCTTCCAACTCAAGCTCCGTGCGTTTGCGCTCGGTGATGTCTTGCACCGTGCCCACCATGCGCACAGGCTTGCCGTCCGCATCCCTGAACACCTGTCCGTATGCGTGGACGGTGCGCACGCCCCGGCTGGCGGAAACCACGCGGTGGTCGAGATCGAACGGCGTGTCGTGCTCGAATGTAGACTGGACTGCCGCAACCACCCTTTCCCGATCATCGGGATGCAACGACGACGTGAAGTCCTCGAAGCCCGGTTCGGCGGGACGCTTGTCCGGCGTGTAGATTTCATAAGCCATCTCCGACCATTCCACGCGATTCGTGACGACATCCCAGTCCCAACTGCCGAGCCGGGCAATTTTCTGCGCATTGGCCAGCATCTCCCGGTTGTGGCGCAACTCGTTTTCGACGCGCTTGCGCTCGGTGATGTCGTTCGCCATGGTCAGCAAACCCGACACCGCCCCATACTCGTCGTGTTCCGGCACCACCCGCATGGAAAAATATTTCATGTTGCCCGCGCTATCCTTGCCGCCGAATTCGATCTCGCCGGGCTGTCCGCTCGCCAGCACCTCGCGCAAGCGGTCTTCAAACTCCCGCGCCGAAGCGGATACTACGACGGCCATTTCGGACGGACGCTTGCCCAGCGCCTCTTCGATGGAGATACCGTTCGCCGCCTCCCAAGCCGGGTTCATGTAGATACGGCGCAATTCGCGGTCGTAGCGCACGATGACGTCGGGAGAATTTTCCGCCAGCGTGCGGAATTCCCGCTCGCGCACGGCAAGCTCCAGTTCGATGCGCTTGCGCTCGGTGATGTCGCGCGCCACGGTGAGGCCGAATTTTTTGCCACCCTCCTCGAAATGAACACCGCTGATTTCGACCGGATAACTGCGCCCGTCCCTGGCGCGATGGCGCGCTTCAAAACTGATGGTCAGCCCGAGCGGAGAGTTATCCATAATCGCCTGCATCTGGGCGCGCGGCATCTGGGTGTCGTCGATATCGCCCGGCCCCATGGCCAGCAGCTCTTCGCGGCTGCAACCCAGCGCACGGCAGGCACCGTCGTTCACATAGACGAAACGAAGCTGCGAGTCGATCAGGTAGACGGCATCTGCCGACATGTCGATCGCGCGATCCAGCAGCTCCATTTGCTGCTGCGCCCGCTTGCGCTCGGTGATGTCGTGCATGAACCCGTACCAGCGTGTGCCGCCGTCGGGGAGCCGCTCCGGCGAGCCGATGCACTCGATCCAGCGCAACCCCTTGTGCGGATGGAAGATGCGGTATTCGATCTGATACGGGGTCAGGTCACGCGCGGATTCCGCCGCCTTGCTGAAAATCATTTCCATGTCGTCGGGATGATTCAGGGCTGCCAGCGCAGCGACGTTTTCCTTCACGTCATCCGACTTAATAC
This sequence comes from Gallionellaceae bacterium, assembly GCA_037446005.1. GTDB lineage: Bacteria > Pseudomonadota > Gammaproteobacteria > Burkholderiales > Gallionellaceae > PALSA-1006. Next base: position 3,108 of record JBBIJL010000004.1, read on the forward strand.
CGAACAGATCGACGATGCCATCGCTGGCGAACGGCACCGCAAAACTACCGTCGGCACGGAGCTCCGTCATCTGGAAGTAACCGGGCGTACTGGCGAAATAGCGCACCATGCGCCGCTCGCTTTCCTCACGCGCCTCCGCTGCCCGCTTGCGCTCGGTGATGTCCAGCATGATGCCATCCCATAGCATGCTGCCGTCAGGCTCAAGCCGGGGCACGGCGCTCACGTCGAGCCAGCGCTCCGCGTGTCCCGGTCTGCAAACGCGAGACTCGACACGGTAAGGCGTCATCGTCCGCGCCGATTCGGCGATGCCGGCCTCAATGCGCGGCCTGTCGTCGGGATGCGCGAGGCTATGGATCGCCGCAGCATCGCCCATCGCCTGTTCCGGCTTGAGGCCGTAGATGTCTTCCACGCCCGCGCTGACATAAGGGAAGCTCATGCCCCCGTCCGGTGACAGGCGGAAGGTGTAGGCGATACCGGGCAGATTCTCGACCAAGCTGTTCAAACGGCGCTCGGTCGCGCGGATGGCGGTGATGTTGCGGCCGAAAGCGAGGGTGCCGATGATTTGGCCGCCCGCGTCGCGCTCGGGCACCACGGTGATTTGCCCGTACCGGACCGTGCCGTCCTCCTGCGGCCAAACCAGTTCGATATTCTCCATGTCGCCGCTCGCGACCACCCGCCGCGCGGCATCGTCGATCACCGCGAAGCGGCCGTCCGGCCATACCTCGCTGAGGCGTTTGCCGAGTACCTCATCCGCACCGGCCAGTTGCAGCTCCCTGACCAGCATACTGTTGAGATACAAAATGCGGTGGTCGAGATCGTAACGGATAATGGAATCAGGTGAACTTTCGGCCAAGTTGCGGAAGTCTCGTTCGCGCTCGGCTAACTCCACCTGCATGCGTTTACGCTCGTCAATACGCAACGTCAGCAGCAGCGTCTGCGGCGGGTCGGTATCGGGAACAACCGTGACATGGAATTCATACTCTAGCCGCGTACCATCCCCCCCCAACGCGCCGATCTCGTATGAATTCGGCACGGGCTTACCGGCTAGGCGGTCTCGGTGCATCCCGGCGATGCGCGGACGATCATCGGGATGGATCAGCGCAATAAAATCCACATTGGCGGGTAGCGCCTCTGCCGCATAACCCAGTTGGCAGCCCACATAATGGTCGTTGGTATACACAAATTTGCCGTTCTCCACCACGACCAGCATGATGCCGGCATCGCGCAGCCCGGATAGCAGCGACTGCTGGAACTGGGCTTGCTGGCGAAATTTGCGCTCTTGCGCGGCGAGCGTCTCCTCCATTTTCTTGCGCTCGGTGATGTCGCGACCGATGACAAACACGCCGCCTACTTTACCGGACTCATCCCGCTCCGCCGTTATGCGCACATGATGAATGCTTTCCTCCCCGTAACGATCCAGCATCGTGAGCGTGCTCTCGGCATCATTGCCGCAGGAAATCACCCGCCGGATCGCGGCTTCATAGAGGTCGTAACGCCCGTCGGCGACCGTTTCCACGGGCGTTTTGCCGAGAAAAGGCGCAATAGAGCCGCCCAACGCCACTTCAAATTGCGCGTTGGCAAAGTAAAGGCGGCACTGGCGATCGTAGCGAAGAATAATATCCGGGGCATTCTCCACCAGAGCATGGAGCTCATGCTCGCGCCGCTCCAATTGCGCTTCGATCTCCTTGCGTTCGGTGATGTCGAACATATAGCCGTCCCAGCGCGTGCCGCCATCCGGCATGCGCTGCGGCGATGAGTGCACCCCAATCCAGCGCATCCCTTTTTGCGGATGAATGATGCGGTATTCAGCATGGTAGGGAACCAGATTCTGCGCCGACTCCTTTACCATGTCGGACACCCTTGCCGCATCGTCGGGATGGGTCAACGCGATAATGTGCGAGAAATCATTCTCCACCTCCCCGGGAACGATCCCGAGCAAATCGCGAATCGCCTCGCTGGCAAACGGCATGACATAACGGCCATCCGGGTATCGCAGCAAAGTATGGAAAAATCCGGGCGCATTCTTGAAATATTGCGACATGCGCTGGTTGCTTTCCTGCACGGATGCCGACAATCCCTTGTTCAGTTCAGCCAGCGCAAGCGAAGTCCGTGTCAGCGTATTCATCTGCCGCGACAGCAGCAGCATGGATAGCAGATAGGACACCACTATGGCACCGGCAAAAGAATGGACACTCTTGCCTGTGGACAACAAGCTCAATGCCAGCGGCGACAATGACATCAGCAGGAATACAACTGTGGCGGGTATCACGGGTGCCTTGCTCACACTGGCAAACGCGGAAACTCCGGCGATGACAAACAGCGACAATAGGTAGGCCAGATCGAACGGGTGAGTCGGAAATATCAATATGCTGACACCCCAGCCCAAGCCTGAAACCGCCGATGCGATCACGAACGCAGCTTTCCATTTTGCGAGCTCGGCAGCGACACCATGCCCGTGCCTCAGGTAATGGCGTGCGAGGAGGAAATTCAACGATTGGATCACATACATGGCTGCCAGCCATAGCGATAATTTTGCATGCTCAATGATCGGCCAAAGCGCCGCCACCATCAGCGCGGAAGTCAGCAAACCGAATATAAAAGTGTATCTGCCCCGTTTGTAGGCCAAATAGAGCAGCCCGTTTTCCTCTTGCGCTTTCATTCCAGTCATCAGCCTCTGTTGTCTTAAGTCGTAACGTTTTCCCATCTACTCGCCATTCAAAAACGCTAGGACATCCTGCTTGAGTTCAAAAAATTCCTGTGCGGATATTTCAAAATGTTGGAGCACGCCACTCTCAAATTCGCTCCACCATCCTGCGCGTAGTACAGGGTGTCTTCATGCGGTGAATACTTGCGGATCGGCATTGGGCAACACTCTGACTGCGAGTTTGCCAACGAGTCTCTTGGCAACCATTTCGGGTGGTTTGGATGAATGCGTTTCTGTGACTACGCGTTCAGCCGAACGATTGGTCGCGGGGCCGGGCTGCAAGGCGATGACGCGCTGGCTACTGCCGCCGCCCCGGAAGAAGCCCATAAGTTGCTGCAATTGCCCGGCGCTAGCGCTCATCTCTTCCGCTGTCGCGGCCAACTCTTCCGTGATGCTCGCATTGTGTTGGGTCGTCTGGTTGAGTTTCTGCATCGCGATATTGATCTGGGCGGCACCGGTACTTTGCTCTCCGCTCGCCGCAGCGATCTCGTGCACCAAATCACTGGTCTTGTTAATGGCAGGGATGATTTCATCAAGTAGCTTGCCTGCCTGTTCGGCTTTATCAACCGAACCGCCGGCGAGTTCGCCGATTTCCTGTGCTGCCACTTGCGCGCGTTCGGCCAGCTTGCGCACTTCGGCGGCCACCACGGAAAAACCTTTGCCAGACTCTCCGGCACGAGCGGCCTCAATCGCGGCATTCAGCGCCAACAGGTTAGTCTGGTAGGCAATCTCATCAATAACGCCCACCTTGCCCGCGATCTGCTTCATGGCAACAACTGTTTCCATCACGGCTACGCCGCCCCGATTAGCCAGGTCGGCCACTGCGGTGGACATGCCGCCGGTAATTTTGGCATTGTCGTTGTTGTTGTGGATGGAAGCGCCGATCTGCTCGATGGCAGCGGAGGTTTCTTCTACCGAAGCAGCCTGTTCTGCGGTTGCCGAACTAATGCTTTGCGCCGCCATAGACACCTCGTTCGAGGAAGAAGAAACCGCTGCCGCAGCATGACCGACATCCGCGACAATGCTGGAAATATTTCCCGCCATGGTCATAATCGCATGCGTCAACTGCCCGATCTCGTTGTGCCAGTTCACCGTCATCTGCAAGCCCACATTGCCGGAGGCCACCATTTGACAGGAACGCACCGCCTCTTCCAGCGGGCGTAAAATTTTATAGGCCAGCAGCCACCAGACATATCCGGTCACGGCAAAACCGGCCACGGCAAGAGCTGCACGCATGAATGGACCGGCATCCAGAACGACCCCGCACAGAATCGCACCGAGAAGCAGGCAAGCGAATGTCATGCGCGTCTTGATGCTCATGTTGCCGATAGCGGCTACCCATCCCGTCAGACCGGTGCGCACCACGGCGCCTTCCTTTACGGTCAGGCCGCGCGCCGTCCCTTCGCGGAACTGTCGATAGACGCGCTCTGCGGCTTCCACCTGAGCGCGCGCGGGCTTGGTGCGCAACGACATGTAGCCGGTGATTTGACCGTTTTCCCAAATCGGATTGGCATTGGCTTCGACCCAGTAGTAATCGCCGTTCTTGCAGCGATTTTTGACCAGACCGCGCCACGGCTTACCGTTCTGCAAGGTTTTCCACAAATCGGCATAAGCGGCCGGAGGCATATCCGGGTGGCGCACGATGTTGTGCGATTTGCCCAACAACTCCTCTTTACTAAATCCGCTGATTTGCAGAAAAGGGGCATTCACATAAGTGATATGCCCTTTGGTATCGGTCTTTGAAACGATGTAGTCGCCATCGTTGAAATGGCGCTCTATATTGGTCACCGGCATATTCACGCGCATTGTGCCCCCCTTTTTCCAGCTAATCTGCGGCCTTGACCTGTGTCGCCTTGACAGTCCAGTCGTACTTTCCGTCCCCGCCAATAGAGCGCATTCCAATGTCCAATGGTGCGCCTTACCCTTCGCTTCTTTTTTAATTGCCCCCGGTAAAGCCGGGGGGCCACTAAATTACTCGTGATGCGTTTCGACCAACCTTCCTGACAAAACCTCCCTCACCTTGACCGGATCGATTTCACCGTTCACGTTGATAATGTTGAGTTTGCCTGCCCCCTGCTTCATGTCGTCGGCAAAGTCATACACCGCACCCAGCACCAGCAGGTGGCCTTCCTTCACCTTGTCGCCGAAATCTTCCAGCGCGGCAGCAACCTGCTGGTTCACATTGGTCTTCACACCGTCGATGTTCGCCACGCCCTTGCCGATCTTGATGGTATCCAGCTCTTTCTGGATGGCTGGTTCCAGCTTGGAGTAGTCGCCGCTGGCGGCAGCGATGGCTCCGCATTTGGAATGGCCGATAACCAGCAGCAGGGATGAGGCCAGATGATTCACACCATATTCGACCGAGCCCTTGGCGGTGGCGATCTGGTTGCCGATGTCGCGCACCATAAACAGGTCGCCTTCCGGCGTTTTATCCAGCATGTTGGTTTGCACGCGCGAGTCGGCACAGGTCACTACCGTGGCGCGCGGATGCTGCCCATTGGCCAACTCCTGAAAAAATTTCTCGCCTTTCACTTTGTCATAAGCGGCGTTCTCCGCCAGAATTTCCTTGATGAATTTCTGTGCGGCGGCAGCATCGCCATGCACATGCTCATCGGCGAACGACGGCGCGTTGAAAACTAGCGCTGCGAGCAGTACTACAAGATTTTTCTTAAACATTTCTTCTCCTTAATGAGTCTCGACTAGTCGAATAGAACGGGCACATGCCCCAGCATGTGCCATGCTTCTGCCAAACCACAAAAGCGCTTTACGCCGTGGCCGACATACCTGTCCCCGCCAGGCTGGACATCTCATCCAGCGACAGCACATGATCGACGTTGAGGATAATGACGAACTTGCCATCCACCTTGCCCATGCCACGGATGAAATCGGCGCGAATTTTTGCGCCGAACGACGGGGCGGGTTCGATCTCGGCAGGTGAAATATCCAGCACTTCGTTCACCGCATCGACCATCACCCCCACCACTTGCTGCGCGCCGTCGTGCTCGATTTCGATGATGACGATGCAGGTGCGGCGCGAGATCGCGCTGGCTTGTTTGCCGAAGCGGGAACCCAGATCGATCACCGGCACAACCGCGCCACGCAGGTTGATGACGCCGCGGATGAACGACGGCATGCGCGGCACTTCGGTGAGGTTGCCGTACTCGATAATTTCTTTGATGCGCAAGATGCCGATAGCGAAGACTTCGTTATTCAGCATGAAGGTCAAATACTGGTGCTGCTGCTCGTGCTCCGCCGCGCTGTTAACGACGGCGGGCAGCATGTTATTAATGGTTGCAACTGCGTTCATTTTTTCTCCTTGGGAATCATCCGTAGGGTGGGCACATTTTTCGTGCCCACGCGGATACTCTCTGCAACAGCGTGGGCACCAACAGCGTGCCCACCCTACCCTTTAAAACCTCACAAACTCGGACTCATCTTGCGCAGAGCGGGAAGCTACCAATTTAGTCGCGCCACTCTTGTTTGGCTTGACCGAGGCTTTGCTTGGCGTCGCTTGCACGGTGCGTTTTGCGGCTGCCGTCGCACCGCCTATCCTGAAGAAGCTCATGAGTTGCTGGAGGTTCTCCGCCTGGCCGCTCATTTCTTCCGCGGTCGCCGCCAGCTCTTCTGTCGCGCTGGCGTTTTGCTGGGTGATCTGGTTGAGCTGGTTCATCGCGGTGTTGATTTGCGTTGCGCCGGAAGATTGCTCTTCGGATGCCGCGGTGATTTCTTGCACCAGTTCGGAGGTCTTGTTGATCGCGGGGACAATCTCGTCCAGCAGACTGCCAGCTTGTTCGGCCTTACTCACGCTGCCGCTGGCGAGTTCGCCGATTTCCTGTGCGGCCACTTGCGAGCGCTCGGCCAGTTTGCGCACTTCGGCAGCCACCACGGCGAAGCCTTTGCCGTGCTCTCCGGCACGGGCGGCTTCAATCGCGGCGTTCAAGGCCAGCAGGTTGGTCTGGTAGGCGATGTCGTCGATGATGCCGATCTTGCCCGCGATCTGTTTCATCGCAGTCACGGTTTCTTTCACCGCGACGCCGCCTTCGTTGGCTTGCTTGGCGGCTTGCGCGGCCATGCCGTCGGTGACTTTGGCATTTTCGGTGTTTTGGTTGATCGACGCGCCCATTTGTTCGACGGAGGCGGAAGTCTCTTCAACAGAAGCGGCTTGTTCGTTGGTGGCTTGCGACATGCTCTGCGCGGTGGCGCTCACTTCTTCCGAGGCAGAACCGATGTTGGTGGCCGCGGTATTCACTTCGCCGACGATCTGGGAAAGTTTGCCGACCATGTTTTGCATGGCGGTCAGCAGCATGCCGGTTTCGTCTTTGCTGTCCACTTCGACTTTGACGGTCAGGTCGCCATCGGCCAAGGCATTGGCGACATTCACGGCTTCGCCCAGCGGCTGGGTGATGGAGCGGGTGACCCAGAAAGCGAAGATGGCGGCGAGGATAACGCCCACGATGCCGCCGAAGACCAGCGAAGACTGGGTGACAGAGTAGGTGGCCGCCATTTCTTTGCTGCGGGTATCCAGCAGGCTGCGCTCGGCCTCGTCGATGTCGGCGAGGATGACACGCATCGCGTCCATGCCGACTTTGCCGCTGCCGACCACGGCAATCACCTCGCCATATTGCGCTACGTTGCCCCCCACGGCGCGGCGGGTGCTGATGCTGCTTTCAACCGCGCTTTTCAGCCAGGCGTCGTAGGCGTCTTTCAGTTTGGCAAAACGCTCTTGTTGTTTGGCGTTGTCCGAGGTCAGCTCTTTGGCTTTGTCGAAGTGCTTGCTGAATGCTTGCTTGCCGGCATTGAGCGGCCCAAGAAATTCGTCTTTGCCCGCAACCAAGAAACCGCGCTGACCGGTTTCGATGTTGATGAGCGCTGTCAGGATGTCACTCGTTTCTTCCAGCACCTGATAGGTGTGGGTGTTCCACCCGCTGGTTTCCGCGTAACGCCCCAGATTGAGATAAGCAATGCCGATCACTGCAACCAGCACCAGCACCACGATGGAAAATGCGCCGCCGAGACGCATACCGATTTTCAAGTTTTTCAACATTTGTTTTCTCCCTTCAAAATTAAAAAATCACCAATTCGCCGATCTGTACCGCCAAAGCTATGCCATCCACTTACACGGAAATTTCGCAGGCGATTAAAAGTTATGTGCGATGCCCACACCCAAACCGGACAGTTTCGCCCCAGCCGCACCGGCAATCGCACCATCCTTGAAGTTGTAAGTGCCATTCACTTTGTTGGACAACGCGCTATAGAAGCTGAAGAACTCGGTGTCTTTGCCCAGATCATGTCCGTAGCGCAACGAGAACTGGCTGGCGCCCGTATCGACCGCATTGCCCAGATCGTTTGCCACGCTGTATTCCGCACCGATGTGATTTGCACCGAAGACGTATCTGCCGGCCAACTCGAAACCGGTGCGCGATGCGCTGGTGGTCGCGCTGGTGCCGACAGCGATGTTTTCAAAAGTCAGACTCACCAGCGAACCGTTCAACTTGACTGCGCCTACCAGACGGCCTGCGCGGTCTGCCTGCCCGTTGAAGGAGCCGTCCTGATGGTTTTCAAATGCGACCGCGCCATAGAAGGCATCGTTATCGTAAGTGGCAGATGCGGAAAGAACGGTCTGGTTTCTTACCTGCGTCTGGTTGCTGTCGGGCGCGTAAGCAAGCTTGGCTTGAAAGCCGCCAAAGCTCGGACTCCAGTACTGCACCACGTTGCTCTGGTGATTGTTGAAGTTGGCGATATTCGCACCATTGGCTGCGCGTCCGGTCAGGTTCAGGCCGGTGGCAAGCGTGTTATTGCCGAAATTTTCAACCGGATCGTGCGAGGTGAAATAAGGTGTGTCCCAGTTCCCCATAAATACCGTGCCGAAATTACCCTTCAAGCCGAGTTGGCTGTTACGCGAAGTGCCCATACCATTACCCGGAGCACCGAGCAGATCAAAGCCCACTTCAGCCTGATAAATTGCTTGCAGGCCACCGTCCAACTCTTTGCTGCCGCGCACGCCGAATCGCGATGCGTTGGAAGACATGCGGGTCAGGTTAGTTGCTGCCGTTGCCTTGTCGTTGCTGGCCGATTCGATATTACCGTCCAGACGTCCGTAAACAACCGGGCCTTCAGCCCAAGCCGACAAAGAGTTTCCGAGCAGAGCGGATAGTGCAACAGCGATGATTTTTTTGTTCATATAACGACCTTTCATTGTAATTAACTGATTATTTATTCGGTGATAGCAGAACCGGTAGCAACCCCGGTCAGGCTGGACATTTCATCCAGCGACAGCACGTGATCGACATTGAGGATGATGACGAACTTGCCGTCCACCTTGCCCATACCGCGGATGAAATCGGCGCGGATTTTTGCGCCGAATGACGGAGCCGGTTCGATCTCGGCAGCGGGAATATCCAGCACTTCGTTCACCGCATCCACCATCACGCCCACCACTTGCTGCGTGCCGTCATGCTCGATTTCGATGATGACGATGCAGGTGCGGCGCGAAACGGTGCTGGCTTGTTTGCCGAAGCGCGAGCCCAAGTCGATCACCGGCACGACGGCGCCGCGCAGATTGATCACGCCACGAATGAAATCGGGCATGCGCGGCACTTCGGTGAGGTTGCCGTACTCGATGATTTCTTTGATGCGTAAAATGCCGATGGCGAAGATTTCGCTGTTCAGCATGAAGGTCAGGTACTGCTGTTGCTGTTCATCTTGCGCTGCTCCGCCAACAACGGCGGGCAGCGAATTATTGATTGTTGCGATTGCGTTCATTTTTTCTCCTTTGGGTTGCTCCCTTCTCCCGCAAGCGGGAGAAGGGGCGGGGATGAGGGGTGGTGAGCGACATCGACCGATGTTTAGTTCTCAACTCCCCTCCCCCTAGCCCTCTGATGAAACTACTGGTAAAGCTACTAGCCATTCGACTAAGCACGATAAAACCGTGCAAGTCGTCGGTTATCCCGCTTGCAGGAGAGGGTACGGTTCGCACCTAAGTTTTGCAGCGCGCCTCGCAGGATGGGGACGCGTAGCGCAACCCATCGTTGTCGAGTGGTTCCGATGGGTTACGCATGAGGCGCTCCACCCATCCTACGTCCGACTCTCCGAAACAGCGTGGGCACCAACAGCGTGCCCACCCTACCCTTTAGAACTTCACAAACTCGGATTCGTCGTGCGAGGTGCGGGCGACGAGTTTGGTCGCACTGCCCTTGGCCGGTTTTGCGGCCAGCAGTTTGCTCACGGTTGCATGGGCTGTAGCGCGCTTTACTGCCGCGGACGTCCCGCCGCCGACCTTGAAGAAGCTCATCAGTTGCTGGAGGTTCTCCGCTTGGCCGCTCATTTCTTCCGCCGTGGCGGCCAGCTCTTCGGTCGAACTGGCGTTTTGCTGGGTGATTTGGTTGAGTTGGTTCATCGCGGTATTGATTTGCGTTGCACCGGAAGACTGCTCTTCGCTGGCTGCGGTGATTTCTTGCACGAGCTCGGAGGTCTTGTTGATCGCGGGGACAATTTCGTCCAGCAGCTTGCCCGCTTCCTCGGCTTTGCTCACGCTGCCGCTGGCGAGTTCGCCGATTTCCTGCGCGGCCACTTGCGAGCGTTCGGCCAGTTTGCGCACTTCGGCGGCGACGACGGCGAAGCCTTTGCCGTGTTCGCCCGCGCGGGCGGCTTCGATGGCGGCGTTCAAAGCCAGCAGGTTGGTCTGGTAAGCGATGTCGTCGATGATGCCGATCTTGCCCGCGATTTGCTTCATCGCGGTGACGGTTTCCTTCACTGCTACGCCGCCTTCGTTGGCTTGTTTGGAAGCTTGCATCGCCATGCCGTCAGTCACCTTGGCGTTCTCGGTGTTCTGGTTGATGGAAGAGCCCATTTGCTCGACGGAGGCGGAGGTCTCTTCGACGGAGGCAGCTTGCTCGTTGGTGGCTTGCGACATGCTTTGAGCAGTCGAAGAAACTTCCTCGGAGGCGGAGGCAATGTTGGTGGCGGCGCTGTTTACTTCGCTCACGATTTGCGAGAGTTTTTCCACCATGTTTTTGATTGCAGCCAGCATGCTGGTGGTGTCGCCCGCTTTGGTTTGCACTTCAACGGTCATGTCGCCAGCAGCGATTTTGGAAACCAGTTCAGCCGCATAGCCGGGCTCACCTCCCAAAGCGAGGCTCAAGCTGCGGGTAATCAAGAAAGCGATACCGAGACCAAGCAGGATTGCCGATATGGCCAAGGCAAAAATCAGAGTACGGCTCGATGTGTATTCTTGGCCGGCATGAAAGGTTGACTCTGCCATCGCCTTGTCTTGAAACTCGACCATTTTCTTGATGGCGGCAAAATACGCGGCTTGTGTTTTGTAATTCTCGCCATACAAAACTTTGGTTGCTTCTTCATTCTTGTTGGCTAGGCCGAGCCGGATGACCTCAGAGACGTAATCCGTGTAGAGCTTACGGGCATCGCTCATCGCCTTGAGCAGATCATTTTCCGCGCCGCTATCGATCAGCTTATCGAGCTTGTCGAATATCCCGCCAATTTCGATAATATTTTTGTCGTAGGCATCCTTATTTTTAGCCATGCTCGCTTCATCGGTAACGAGAATGATATTTCGGGCAATACGCGCGTTATCCATTGCCCTGAAGGCGAGCTCATTAGCCAGCGCGGTTTTCGGGTAATTTTCATTGGCCAATTTATTCATGCCAGCATTAAGCGCTCCCATTTTGGCAATGCCAATAACGGAAATAACACCCAACAACACCAACATCAAACCGAAGCCCAAGCCGAGCTTCATTGCAACTCTCATATCTTTAAACATGTTCCCGCTCCTTTTTAGATCAAATAAAAAATCGTCAACCGCCCATCACAGCAAGTAAGCGGCAAGCATCAGCAACACCTGTTGCACCAGCAATAGCGGCAACAACACTTGAAGCGCATCTTTGAGTAACTCGTTCATCATGGCTCCTCTCCTGTAGTCAGCTTTTCTTTACTGCCCGGCCGCTGCGGCCTCACGGTTGCCGACCTGCTGCATGAGTCTCGGCACATCGAGAATCAGCGCCACTTCGCCGCTGCCCATGATGGTGAAACCGCCTAGGCCGCGCACGCCGCCGAACACCTTGCCCAGCGGTTTGATGACGGTCTGGTATTCGCCCAGCAGGTTGTCCACCACGATGCCGGCTTTGTGCCCGGCGTATTGCACGACGACGATGTTTTCGCGGCGCGGCGGCTGGCCTTCTACTTCAAACTGGTCGCGCAATCTCAAATACGGCAGTACTTCGCCGCGCAGGTTGAGGTAGTTGTTGTCGCCTTGTGCGGCGCTGCCGGTGGGCAGTTCGATGCACTCGATCACCATGTCCAGCGGCACGACGTAGGCGGAGCTGCCCACGCCGACGAGGAAGCCGTCGATGATGGCCAGCGTCAACGGCAGGCGGATGCGCATGGTGCTGCCCTGCCCCGGGGTGGATTCGATGTCCACGGTGCCGCGCAGGGCTTGGATGTTGCGGCGCACCACGTCCATACCCACGCCGCGACCGGAGAGATTGCTCACGGCATCGGCGGTGGAGAAGCCCGCCTCAAAAATGAGGTTGTAGATTTCTTTGTCGCTGAGTGGCTGCTCGGGTTTGACCAGGCCGCGCTCGATAGCTTTGGCGAGGATTTTTTCTTTGTTGAGGCCGCCGCCGTCGTCGGTGACTTCGATGACGATGCTGCCGGAGTCGTGATAGGCATTGAGCTTGAGTGTACCGTGGGCAGGCTTGCCGCGTGCGAGGCGCACTTCGGCAGGTTCGATGCCATGGTCCATACTGTTGCGCACGAGGTGGGTGAGCGGGTCGCCGATCTTTTCAACCACGGTTTTGTCGAGCTCGGTTTCCGCGCCGTGAATTTCGAGTCGGATGTCTTTGCCGAGGTCGCGGCTCACGTCGCGCACCACGCGCTGGAAGCGCGTGAAGGTGCCGCCGATCTGCACCATGCGCAACGACAAAGCGGAGTCGCGCACTTCTTCGACCATGCGCGACAACGTGGCCGTGGCTTCGACCAGTTCGGGCATGCCGGCGCGCTGGGCGATGAGGGTCGTTCCGGCTCCGGCAATAATCAGTTCGCCGACGAGGTTGATGAGTTGGTCGAGTTTCTCTGAATCGACGCGGATCAGGCTGACTTCGGCGCTCTTGCTTTCTTTTTCTTTGACTTGTTTTTGTTTTTCCAGCGCGGCTTCGACCACGGGGGCATCGACCATGCCTTGTTCGACGATGACTTCGCCGATGGGGCGCGAGGTATTGCCGCTACCGGCCTGGATGCGCAGGGCATTGTCCAGCTCTGCATCGGTCAATGTGCCGCAGCTCACGAGGATGTCGCCTAGACGCAGGTTCTCGCCGTCCATGTCGCGGATGAGTTCGAGGTATTCGGTAACTTTGCTGCGCGGCGGCAGGATGCGGATCAGGCAGTCGTCGCGCACGAATTCGAACACGCCTTCGATCACGGATTTATCCACGTCGGATTGGAAAGCGATCTCGAAGCCGAGGTGGCAGCTTTCCGGGTCGAGGTCTTTGATCGCGGGAATGGCGTCGGTGAGGGTGACGATGTGCACGATTTTGCCCAAGGTCGCCAGATAGCGGATAAACGAGAGCGGATCCATGCCGTTGCGGAACACGTCTTTGCCGAAGCGCAGGGAGATGTGCCAGTGGTCGGTTTCGACTGCACCGCCGCCTTCGCGTTCGAATTTGTGCTCGTATTCGGCGGGGACGCTGGCCGATGTGTTTTTTTCGGCATCGTGTTTGGCGGCTTCAACACCGAGGTAGGTGTTGAGTTTTGCGATCAATTCCTGGCTGCGCTGGTGGCTGGCATCACTCGGCTCTTCGCCGTTGGCGGCATGCTCGACCAGCGCGCCGATGTGGTCGCCCGATTCGAGCAGGTGCGCGGCGAGATCGGGGTCGATATGCAGTTCTCCGCTGCGTACTTTGTCGAGCACGCTTTCGGCAACGTGGGTGAAGGAGACAATGAAGTCGAGACCGAATAATCCGGCCGACCCCTTGATGGTGTGCGCAGCGCGGAAAATGGCGTTGATGATTTCCTCATCATGCGGATCTTGCTCGATGCGCAGCAGCGAGGCCTCCATCTGCTCCAGCAGTTCACGGCTTTCGATGATGAATGTTTTTAGAGCGTCGTCGAGGTTCATAACTTTTCCTAATTTTTAAAATCGTTTTTGCCACAGAGCACACAGAGTTCACAGAGAAGTCCGGCTTTGCTTTGACTGCCGCCAGTTTTTCTTCAGCGATTGCCCCTTGGGAAGCGCTGTTTTCTCTGTAGCCTCTGTGTGCTCTGTGGCTAATATGTTTTAGAAGTTAATGCGCCGCTGCCGATGAGAGGATGACCTGGTCGCCGAAGAATCCGCCCAAGTCGCACAGGTCGATCATCTCCAGCACGGGCTTGCTGTGGCCGGTGTAGCGCAGGGTCTTGCCGCGCAGGATGGCTTCGAGCTTGACAGACACCATGAGCTGCATGCCCGCCGCATCCACTTCGGTGACGCGCGACAGATCAACTTCGATTTCGTCGTTGCCGCTTACAAGCGGCATGATGAACTCGCGCAATTCTTGCGCTCTAAAAATCGTCATCTCGCCTTCGACGGGAATGTGTAGTGATTTTTTGCCCGATTGTGTTTTACGTGCCATGACAAGTCCTTTCCTGCGGTTCACTTCGTTCATCTGTTTCGATTTCTCCTCCTTGGCGGGGGAGACCATATGAATTCTTACGCTTACGGCAGCACCAATTTAGAGACTGCGTTCAACATCTGTACGGGCTGGAACGGTTTGACCACCCAGGCCTTGGCGCCGGCAGCCTGCCCCGCCTGCTTTTTGTCTTCGCCCGCTTCGGTGGTGAGCATGATGACGGGGGTGAATTTGTATTCGGCTTTCTTCTTGGCTTCGGTCACGAAGGTGATGCCGTCCATGTTGGGCATGTTGACGTCGCTGATGATGAGGTGAATTTTCTGCCCGTTGAGTTTGCTCAGCGCGTCTTTGCCGTCGCACGCTTCCAGCACATCGTAGCCCGCGCCTTTGAGCGCGATGCTCACGACCTGCCGTAGCGAGGCGGAGTCGTCCACTACCATGATTGTTTTTGCCATTTCGTTCTCTCCTAGAAAAATGTGATTTCGGGTTCTTGGGTTGCTGCCGCCAGCTTGGTATTGCCGCCGTGGGCGACATGCTGTTCGGGCATGGTGTAGGTCTGCGAGAGCTCTTTCAGCCAGGTGCGCGCATCGACCGGCTCCCGCTGTTTGCCGCTAGCCATTTCGTGTTCGTAAGTGGAAAGGTAGTTTTCCAATTTTTCGAGATCGTTGCGCACATGCGTGAGAACTTGGCTAACGCGATCCTGAAATTGCAACGAGACGAGCACATCGTTCACTTCTGCGCTGATGAGTTGGCTCTCCTGGCGCAAGACTTCGGCAGAATTTTCCAATCCGGTTGCGGCTTGTTTGAACTGGCTCAACACATCGGCGATCGCTTCTTCGGATTTGCTGACCATGACCGCATCCTGCCGCGCAAACTCTTCCGAAGCCTGTAGCGTGGCCGCAATGGATTTGCTGACCGTTTCTACGGTTTGGGCAATTTTTTTACCGCTCTCTGCCGACAGGGTGGAAAGTTTGCGCACTTCGTCGGCCACCACGGCAAAACCGCGACCTACTTCACCCGCACGGGCGGCTTCGATCGCGGCATTCAATGCGAGCAGGTTGGTTTGTCCGGCGATGACCCCCACGTCCTTGGCCATCGTTTGCAACGCTACGGTGTGTTGCGAGAGTTCTTTTACCTGCATCAGCATGGCATGCCTTCCGGCCAGCGCCGATTGCATGGAGGTGACAACGGAGTCGAGCTCTCGATGGCAGTGACCCAGCAATTCGACCAGCCCGCTCCCGTCACCTCCGCCATTGCCGCTTGAAATCTGCATGGCCTTTTCCAGCCCCTGCGACAGGCCGGCAAAACGGTTCACGAGATTGATCGCGGATTCCTCGGTATGCGTGCGCGCCATGTCGATCTGGCGATACCAGACCGGCAGCACCCCCAAACAAAGATTGTCCAGTCCGTTAATACATTGGGATTTGTTGTTGCATATTCCGACGGCGAGCCGATCATGTTCGGCTTGCACCGCAGCTCGAAGATCGGCGCGATGTTTTTTGGCGAACCACGGTGCGGCGACCAGCGCTGTCACTACGAGCGCGGCAGACAGCAACATGGCCAGCGTCCCCAGCCCGCCGACTGCGATCACCGCAAGCGCGCTAGCCATACCGAACAAATAAACCGGCAGCGTTATCCAGCCCGCTGCGGGCAAACATTTTTCAGTGCCCGGCTCGCTCACCACGCCTTTGATTGCTAGTTCCATAAGCCCCCCGTTGCGGATTGATCGGTTTTTGACGCATCTTTGATGCATCTTTGCGGGGGGGGAGATTCTCAGAAAAGTCGAGAAAAATAAGTCAGGACATCCCGATTTTTATCAGGCAAATCTTGCGGGGGGGGGTAGGATAAACCCTACACTCAAAGTGCGGAACAGAGTCTCCCGACGGCCTTTAACCGGCTGCCATGAAGCTCTTCCTCTATTTGAAGTTATTTTTCGATCAAGCCATATTCGGTGGCATAAAGCACCAGCTCGGCATTACTTTGCAGGTTCATTTTCTGCATCAGGCGTGCCTTGTGGGTGGTGACGGTTTTGCTGCTGATGCAAAGTTCGTCGGCGATTTCCTTGAGCGATTTGCCTTGCCCGAAGAGCCTCATGATTTGCAGCTCACGCTCGGAAAGGCGTTGTTTCTGCACTGGCGCATTAGACTGTTTTTCAAACATCATCTTTTCGAGGATAGCAGAGTCGATAAAGGTTGCTCCCGTAGCAACCATACGGATAGCCGGTGCCAAGATATTCGGCCCGCTGCCTTTGGTGACAAAACCTGTCGCCCCCGCCTGTAGTGCCTGCTGGGCGACCTGTAATTCATGGCGCATGCTGAATACGAGAATGGGCAGCTTCGCCTGCTTTACCCGGATGCTTTTGATGAGCTCGATGCCGCTGATGCCGGGCATGGTGAGATCCAGGATTAGCAGGTCAAATTGCTGGCGCTCTATGGCCTTTAGCACCTCGTCGCCATTTTCGGCCTCTCCCGCCACCGTGACATCGCCCATCGAGTCACAAACTTGTTTCAGGCCATTGCGCATGATGACATGGTCATCTGCGATCAATACGTTAATCACAATATTCCCTTGTTTAATTATCGTAGCACCCCTTTAAACGGGGCATAAATTCTGTTCTTTTTATCATAAACGAACACTATGGATTGTAGTTCTATCGCATTCGTCTTGGCTAAATTCATTTTTGCCAATCAACCTCGATGGGAATGTAAATGCGCCACGCCTTTGCCAAAGCTTTAAAAACGGCCAGAAAAGCTCACGGATTAACACAGGAAGATTTTTCTTCAGTTTCCAGCCGCACTTATCTGAGCACATTGGAACGCGGGCAAAAGAGTCCTACGCTGGATAAGATAGATGCCATATCGCAAACCATCGGCGTCCATCATTTAAGTCTGCTCACCCTGGCACATCTTTATTTTGACAAGGAAAGCGACCTTGAACTCATCCTCAATCAGATCCGTTTCGAGGTCAGCCACGTCTATGCGAACGCATCTCCAAATTAAGGGGGCTTCAAAAAATTCGTCGCACCGGCAAAGGCCGGCGTCCAGGCAACAAAAGAGGCCGTGCAACGCACTGACAAAACGGCATGTTATTTAAAGCCGCTGGATTCCGGCCTACGCCGGAATGGCGAATGTAGATTTAATCAGGCTTTGCCTTAAGTAAACGCCGATTTATTTCTCGCGCAGGGAATGCGCACCTCGATCTTTGTGCCTTCTCCCGGAAGACTGTTTACCCGGAGAGAGCCTCCCAACATCAACGCCCGCTCCCTGATGCCCACCAAACCGAATGAATTTGGTTTTTTTTCACTCATGTCAAAACCTTTTCCATTGTCGTGCACTGTCAATATGTAGTTATCCCCGTCGCTATACAGGCTAATGCTCAACTTGTCAGCTTGCGCGTGTCTGGCCACATTGGTGAGCGATTCCTGAACGATGCGGAACAATGCGATAGCACAATTCTCTTGAAATCGTATATCTTGCTCTGCAATATGGATTTTGCACTCGATACCGGAATAAGTGGCGAAGCGATTCACCAACCACTCCAGCGAAGAAACAATACCCATATCCAATGCCACAGGACGCAATGTTGAAGCGACATTACGCGCCACGCCAATCGCCTGGTCGATTAATATCATGCTCTCCGAAAAATGCTCGCGCAGCGTTTCCGACTTTGCCGCACACTTGTCCGCGACAAGCGCGATATTTAGTTTCAGTCCGCTCAGTATCTGTCCCAGTTCGTCGTGAACCTCCCGCGCGATGAGTTTGCGCTCTTCTTCGCGGGCGCTCTCACGGTGTGCTATCAGGCCACGAAGTTGGGTGCGGGACTTTTCCAGATACTGTTCGATTTCCTTACGCTGGCTGACATTGCGGACAACGGTCAGATACAGGATTTCGTCCTCATAGTTGAAGACCGTCGCCCCGATCTCGACAGGAATGATCTCTCCATTCTTGCGCCGGTGTTGCGATTCGATGGTGCCGGGGAAGCGACCGTTTGCAGCGGTTTGTCGCATCATGCCCTGCACTGCCTCGCGCGAAGCATTCGGATCGATGTCGAGCAAATTCATCGCCAGGAATTCCTCGCGGCTATAGCCTAACTCCCGCACGGCGGCCTCATTGACAAAGCGGAAGCGCAAATCGGCATCAAGCAGGTAGGTGGCATCGAAAGAATTATCCAGCGCGCGGTTGAGCAAATTCACCTCCCGTTCCGCGCGCTTGCGCTCGGTTACGTCAAAGCCGAAAGCAATGATGCCGACTATTTCATTTGATGGTTTTTTTTCGGGAACAACCCAAACCTGATGCTGAACAGTTTTGCCCTCTATATCGAGTTGCGAAAATTCGACCACGACCTGCGCTTTTGTCTTCCGCACTTGAGCAATGCCCTGTTCGATTTGAGAGTAAAGCCCATCCGTCCATATCTCGCACGGCAGTCTGCCGATCAACTCATCCAGCGGAACACCCAAAAAATTCAGCAACGAAGCGTTAGCGTACGTGATTCTGCCCTCGACATCGTATCGGATGATGGAAAACGGTGCGGAGTCGGTCAAAGAGCGTAACGCAGCCTCGCTCTGGGTTAATGATTCATGCAAGCGGATTTGCTCGGTCATGTCACGACCGATGCCCAGCACACCGACGATTTCGCCTTGAGCATTTCGTTCCGCCACATAGCTGACTTGGTGGATGCTCAAGGAGCCATCGTCCTGCTGAACAGGCACACTGATAGTCTGCGCCCGCCCCGTTTCGCCCACTTGGGTTATCACCCGTTGCGGATAATCAAAACGTCCGTCGGGGAAAAGTTCGCTCGCCCGCTTGCTCAACACTTCTGCTGCTGGCATTTGCAAGGTCTGCTCATGGGTGGGATTGAGATAAAGATAACGCCCTTCACGATCCCAGCGGGCGATGTTATCTGGCAGGTTGTTCGCCAAGGAGCGGAATTCACGCTCGCGCTGCATCAACAGGGTTTCCGCTTGCTTGCGCTCGGTGATATCGTGCGCCAACGTAAGAGTCATCCATTGGCCTTGGAATTCAATCAACACCCCCCGGATTTCCACCGGAAACAGGCTGCCATCGCGCCTCCGGTGATGGGTTTCGTAGCTAAATGAACCGGTGGCCTGCATTTGCTCGCGGAAACGCAGCGTGTCTTGCGGAGTGACGTTGGGATCAATATCGAATGGCCCCATGTCGAGCAACTCATCACGGCTGTAGCCAAGCGCGCGGCAAGCCGCCTCGTTGACATAGATAAAACGCGGAGTACGGTCTATCAGGTATACGGTGTCACCCGCATGATCGAGCACGAATTCTTTTAGCCGGAGCCGTTCATCCAAGCTCCGGCGCTCTTGAATTTCCTTGCGCAAACGCTGGTTGTTATCAGTAAGTTCGTGGGTGCGTTCCGCCACACGCTGTTCCAGTTGCTCGCGGTAGCGTTGCAGCAGCGCATTCTGAGTTTCCAGCCGTTTCTGCATGTGTCGCAAATTCAACTGAGTTTGAACACATGCGACCACTTCGTCGGTTTGCAAAGGCTTGGTCAGATAGTCAACGGCTCCCGCCTGAAAACAGGCAACTTTGCTCATGGTCTCCGCCGGCTCCGTCATGAAGATCACCGGGATGTCGCGAGTCACAATCTGTTTTTTCAAGCGCCTACAGAATTCGAATCCGTCAATCCCTGGCATCATCACGTCCAGCAGAATGATGTCGGGTTGTACGCTACCCGCGCATCGCAATCCTTCTTCGCCATTCTGTTCGGTGGATACGCAATAACCCCGTGATTCCAGATTCTTCACGGCCTCGCCTAGATTTATTAAGCAGTCGTCCACGATCAATATCGCGGGTAACTCATTTTTCGCAATCGCTTGCTGTTTCATGCTTCCGGCTTTCATTCCCAGTGTTATTCGTCAGTCTTGATCAAAAATCATTCCAGCATCTTCGCCACTAAACGGTGAGGCTAAAGCATATGCGTGCATACATGCAACCTTTCATCATCAACGCAACCTGCTAATGATGTAAAATCGCGCCCTCATTGGAGGCATCCGTTGGAAAATCCATACAACATCCTTGGCGTATCGCCGACTGCAACAAGCGAAGAAATCAAGAAAGCCTATCGCTCTCTTGCCATGCGCAACCATCCAGACAGGAACACGCATCCCGGTGCAGTCGGTCGCTTCAATGCGATTCAATCGGCGTATGAATTGCTGTCCGATCCCAAGCGGCGGGCTGAATATAATCAGAGCATCAACAACCGCATCATCATTGACGCGGACGAAGAGGCGCACTCCCTGTGGAGCGCCCTATTCAACCGCTGCGGCATCGTGCTACAGCAGGATGAACACAACACACATTAAAAACCACACCATGAAAAACAACATCCATCCTGAATTCGCTTACCAGTCCCGTGAACTTGGCATACAGATCGAAGATACCTTGGGCGACCCGCCCGACAAAAAAAACTACGCAAAAGTCGTTAAGTCATTGCTCGGCGAATATGCCAATGGCGCAGGCATCGACGATGTGAATTTCTTGAGCTTCGCTCTTGCCGAGCATCTGCGTTTTACCGATCCGGCGGGACTATTGGCGCAGAGCGCGCAATATGATGAAGGCGATGCAGCCAAAGTCTTAACAATGGTGTCGTGTGACAGTGCCGAAGCCAACAAGGCTCTGGAGACGGTTTTTGCCAACGATCCTGAATTGGCGCGCAAAGCGATTATCACCGCATTCTTGTTCAAAAATCATAACCGCTGGACGGATGAGGATCATTCGCTCGAATCCCTGCAAAAAGACGAGGACAACGAAGACGACGAGGATGAAGATCAGCTCACACAAGGACACGACATCGAGCATTTGTTCGACACACGCGGAGACGAGAATGCCTGAGAAAACCAATCTTCCTGCGCTTAGCCGCCAAGTCACCGAACTGGTTCTGGCGGGATCGACCGACCATGCAGAAGAAGCATTCAGTGAGGCGGCGGAACAATTCGGCGACCTCGCCGTCGTTGAGGTGCTGGAATCCTTGGAGCCGCAGGTCGCATCACTGCATCTGTCCGCCTTTGACGGCGGCAAGCTATCGTTAGCCACGCTGCTGATCTCGCCCAAAGCGTGGGCCGAGAGCTTAGCCTTCTTCGCCGCCACTTGGGACGAAGACACAATAGAAGACGAGCCGGAAGTACTGGCCGAGTCTTTGTTCGCACATATCCACGGCATCATATTCGCCGGCGACGATGCCGAACGCCGTGCGGCGCTTATCCACGAAGCGCTAGCTACCGATTGGGGCACAACGGCGTTTGCCGTACTATTCTCGACTGCCATAGAAGAGATTATCGAAATCGCCAACGACATCCACAATCGCGGCTCGCATAGCAGCGGCCAGACCACGTCCGACCACGACGTGATTCCGCTGGCGCTGGAAATCGCGCGCACAGACGAAGATGCATGGAGTCGCGTACTGTTCGAACTCTTCCCCGACTGGCAGCCTGGCGCCAATGAGTTGCGCGCAGATTCTGAAGAGGATGACAACGGCGATGACGAGCAAGAGGAACATGAATATGCCTCGGGACGCAGCACCAAAGAATTGCTGTTGCGCTTACGCAAACAAGTGCCCAGCAAAACTGTCAGCACGCCCAAGAAAGGCGGACGCCCAAGTCTGGGCGAGGACATCTTTGCATGATTTTTCAGCGCTAACCATCCATGCAACTCGCCAGTATCACCACACGCACTCCCCACTTGGCACAAGCGCTCGAAGCGCTTGCGCAACGTACTGACTATAGGGACGCAGCAAGCACGCTGCTTGATGAGTTGAGCGGCATCACCGTACTGGTCGCCAAAAAATTCACCAACGACAGAACGGCAGACGGCCTGCTCGAAGCATATTGCCTGACCGTCGGCTGTATCTCGCTGGGAATCAGTCAGGCAAGCATTCCTGACAGCGACGAATCCAAGCTGTCATTTTTGCTGCATCACGGCGCCGAACATGTTTTTCAAATGGGGTTCCGGCATATCAAAGAGCTATCCGCCCTCCCCTATGTGACTTTTGTTTCCGATTTCGACAACGATCCCTTCGTGCAGCAGCGTAATCTGAAAGCGCTGTTCTTCGAAATATGCCGTGCCGACCCGAGTTCAACTTGGACAGGCGACGACATCTATAGACGGGAATTGCAGGATAGGACAACCAACCAAAGCATCGTCGAATGCGCCAAGTGGCTGCGCAAAAAACATTTTTCGAATCCGATCAAAGACAGCGACCTTGATGCCAATGCAGTCATCGCGATAGCGGTGATATTCGGAATACTGGGTGACGGACGTATCGTCGCGCGCATCGGGCAAAAAGATATTGAGACACTGATCGGCCGTGCCCGCGAAGCACAGCCCGACGTCGAGGCCGGATGGAACAAGCTGCTCAAAAACATACCGGCGGAATATCATCCTCTACTGCGCGAGCGCATGGATGAGTACAAAAACACCATCATCAAAAAAATACTGTCTAAGACCAAGATCAAGACAGTCGTCACCGAAATACAGGATTTTTACGCCGGCAACGAGCTGGATGTTGAATATCCATAAGCACTCAGGCAGGTAAACAGGGATTGTTGGAGGTGCGACCCAGAGTCGAACTGGGCTAACCGGATTTGCAATCCGGGGCATAACCGCTTTGCTATCGCACCGTCATGACAAACTAAAAATTAGGGGAAAGCTGAAATGCTTTCCCCAGAAATTTGGAGCGGGAAACGAGACTCGAACTCGCGACCTATACCTTGGCAAGGTATCGCTCTACCAACTGAGCTATTCCCGCAAAAACCGAAGGCCGCATTATAAGGATAATGAACTTCGTGTCAAGAAAATCGATCATCCTTTTTTCAATATTTCCAAAAATAATTTCCGCGCACTCCACCGTACGCGCATCTCTGTATAATGCGCCGCTGCTCGATTCGAGACACATCCTCAGTCCTGCACTACTCCGCCCGGGTGGTGAAATTGGTAGACACAACGGACTTAAAATCCGTCGCTTCGGTAAAACGGGCGTACCGGTTCGATTCCGGTTCCGGGCACCAATTTTCTTAACTTGCGATTTCAGCGGAAACACGCCTTTCAAATCGCGGGCACTTCAGCTATCAATCACATTCACGGGATTAGCCCGTAGCCGAAATCCGTTGTTGCGCATAGCGTGCATACAGAAAGCATGCCGCGACCACTACGATAATGGCAATGCCTATAAATAATTCCCGCCCCTCTTGCCAAGCCGAGACATCTGGAAGAAATCTGCGCGACAAACCCAGTGCTGCAACGAACAAGCTGAGCAGCGCAACGGTAATCCCCATGATGCGCGAAGCAGTGCGTGCCGTGGCATCCGCACGCCGCAGCAGGTGCGCTATCCACAAGCCGTTGGCGGCATCGGTCACTATCATGCCCGCCATGAAACAGGCGGCCAACAGCAAAGCATAGAGCGCCCCGCCATATTGCGTGGCAGTAGCAGAAAAAAGCGCTGCCTGTGAAAGGGTATCGAAGGACAGGGCGAACAAGGCGCCCACCAATGCCACGAGTGCTGGATGCCCCGCATTCTTAAGTCGGCTCAACCAGCGTCCTTTAATGCCCACCAACTGCACCAGCTCATGCGACGGGGTTGAAAATACCGCGTATAGATTAAGAATGCCCAGCGACACCAGAAAGAATGACGACACCCATACCCCCATATCGCCCAGCCAAGCCGGAACAGAGGCATGGTTGAATAACATACTGACCGCAACGGCCACCACGCACACCACCGCGCCATGACCGAGCGAGAATAGGAACCCGCACAAACGCGCTAGACGCAGTCGTCCCCCATTCGTATTGAAGCGCGTGAGACCGTCTATCGTCGCCAAGTGGTCAGCATCCATACCATGCTTTAGCCCCAGCACGAGAGCCAGTAAGATCAATGGGTAAATGCTGTCATGCAATGTTGCCATTGTGTCCTCCGCATCAAGAATGCCTCAACAAATCCTCGGTAATTGTTCGCCCGCCAGCCAGTCCACCACGCGGCGACCGCCCAGCTTGGTGGTCATCTGCACAAAGCCGTGCGCGTCTTCCAGCACTTCGCCGATAACAGCGGCCTCGCGCGCCAAAGGATGCGCGCGCATCACTTCCAGCAAATGCGGCGTATCTTCCGGCGCGCAAATCGCGATGAGCTTGCCTTCGTTCGCCACGTACAGCGGATCGAGGCCGAGGAATTCGCACGCGGCTTCCACCGGCTGATTCACCGCAATGGCGGACTCTTGCAGCATCATGCCAACGCCGGATTGTTTGGCGATTTCGTTGAGCGTGGTCGCCAGCCCGCCGCGCGTCGGGTCGCGCAGCACGCGCAGTTGCGCGCCGCTATCCAGCATCGCGGCGATAAGGCCGTGCAAGGCGGCAGTGTCCGACACGATGGGTGCGGAAAAAGTCAGCCCTTCGCGCTGCGACAAAATCGCCATACCGTGATCGCCTATCGTGCCCGACAGCAAAATCTTGTCGCCCGGCTTGGCCAGATCGCCGGAGAGGTTAATGCCCTCGCGCACTACGCCGACTCCGGTGGTGGTGATAAACACCCCGTCGCCCTTGCCCTGCTCCACCACCTTGGTGTCGCCGGTGACAACGGGCACGCCCGCCTCGCGCGAGGCTTTTGCCATCGACTCGACGATGCGCTTCAAATCCGCCAGCGGGAAACCTTCTTCGAGGATGAATGATGCGGATAAATACAGCGGCTGCGCACCCATCACTGCCACGTCGTTGATCGTGCCGTGCACCGACAAACAGCCAATGTCGCCGCCTGCAAAAAACAGCGGCGACACCACATGACTGTCGGTCGCCATCACCAGCCGCCCATTCGCCTGCGGCAGCAAAGCACCGTCGTTACCCTGCGCCAGATATTCGTTATTGAACGCAGCGGCAAACAGCTCACTGATGAGCTGCGCCATCGCCCGCCCGCCGGAGCCGTGCGACATATCCACGCGACCGTTTTTAATATCCAACGGGCGCGTGTAATTTGGTTTAACTCCACTCGTCATACCGCCTCCCTGAACCGCCCATAACTGTAATGCGCCGCACACGCACCTTCGGAAGAAACCATACATGAGCCTACGGGGTTGTCCGGCGTGCACACCGTGCCGAAGATTTTGCATTCCTGCGGGCGTTTTTGGCCGCGCAAAATCGCGGCACATTCGCAGGCTTTGTTGTCCGGCACGGCAACGTAATCAACCTTGAATTTCTGCTCGGCATCGAAGGCGGAAAATTTGTCGCGCAGTTTCAGCGCGCTGTGCGGCACGCTGCCCAAGCCGCGCCACTCGAAGGTATCGCGCAATTCAAACACCTCCGCCACCAGCTCCTGCGCTTTCAAATTTCCTTCGCGCGTGACGGCGCGGGTGAATTCGTTTTCGACGGCGGCGCGGCCTTCATTCACCTGGCGCACCAGCATCAAAATCGCCTGCATCACGTCCAGCGGCTCGAACCCGGCGATGACTACCGGCTTGCCGTAATCGTCGGCGAACGGTTCATACGGTTTGCTGCCGATCACGGTGGAGACATGCGCGGGGCCGACAAAACCGTCCAGCGCCACGCCGCCTTCCACGGCGAGGATGGCATGCATCGCGGCGGGCGTGAGCACGTGGTCGCACAGGATGCTGAAATTTTTCAATCCCTCGGCGGCAGCCTGTTTGACCGCCACCGCCGTCGGCGGTGTGGTGGTCTCGAAACCGATGGCGAGGAACACCACTTCGCGCCCCGGATTCTCGCGCGCGATTTTCAGCGCATCCTGCGTGGAATAAATCATGCGCACATCCGCGCCCTTGGCCTTGGCGCGCATCAGCGACAGATTGTCGGAAGCGGGCACGCGCACCGTGTCGGCATAGGTACACAAAATCACGCCCTGCTCGCGCGCCAAGCGTATCGCCTGATCCACGCGCCCGATGGGCAGCACGCACACCGGACAACCGGGGCCGTGAATCATGCGCACGTTGGGCGGCAGCAAATCGACCAAGCCGTAGCGCGAAATCGCGTGCGTGTGCCCGCCACAAAATTCCATTAAACGGTAGTCTCGGTTAGGCATGGCTTCACGTGCGATGTTGGCAGCGATGTTTTTCGCCAGCTCTCCGTCGCGGAATTCGTCTACATATTTCATGCCGCACCGCCTTCAAGCTCGGCGCGCAGTTCATCCAACTGCCCCATCTCGGCAAACAGCTTCAAGGTCTGCTCCGCCTCTTCCTGATCGAGTTTTTGCAAGGCATAGCCGACATGCACAATGACGTATTCGCCGACGGCGGCATCATCCACCAGCGCCAGCGAAATCTCTTTGCGCACACCGCCCAGATTGACGATGGCGTTGCCCGGCGTGGTCAGTTCTTCAATACGGGCGGGTATGGCTAGGCACATATCAGGTTTCCTTTTTTAATTTTTTTCGTGCTATATCTTTTACAGATTCTGTTTTCCCAAAGCGTTACTACATGTAACGGTTTCTTTTGCTTCCAGTCGGAACTATCGACAGATAGTCGACAGTTCATATTCGATGACGCTAACGGGGGACATTTTGTCCCCCTGTTGTTTGCCTGCGATCAGTCGTAGGGTGAGCACGTTTTTGGTGCCCACGCGGTTAATCATATTTCAACGCCATTTCCTCTTTCGCTCCCACCCAATCCTGCGCATAAACTCGGCCCCTCACATAACGATGAAACGTCGAATAAGGCCAATCCGCCACCTGCTGTACATGCCCATGTTTAACCGGGTTGAAGTGAATGTAATCAACATGGCGCGCAAAATCCTCTTCATCGCGAATTTGGTGTTCCCAGAATCTCCGCTGCCATATCGTCGATTCGCGATGTTTGAGTTTCGATGCAGACAGCAAGTCGGCACGACGATAATTTTCTCCACAAGCCAAGGAAACCGCCCGCTTGATTTTCATCCAGCGAGAGGAAAAGTCGGCATCCCCCTCCGGCAATGTCCACACGCAATGCAAATGATCCGGCATCAATACCCACGCATCAATCTCGAAAGGACGAACTGCTCGCACCCGAGCAATCGCGGCGCGCAATGCGTTGCGAATCGCGTCATCGCATAGAATCGGCTGCCGCCGATAAGCGACCACGGTAAAGAAATAACTCGAACCTCCTGCCGTTGCGTGGCGATAACGTGACATGGTTGCCTACTCCAAATGTTGCATCCGCGTGGGCACAAAAAACGTGCCCACCCTACATGGCTACAGCTTTAATTCCAAAATCGCTTTCTTCATCACGAATAATCCGGCAAAAATTTTGGCAGCCACAATGTTCCCGCGCCAATTTTTCTACCAACTCAATATCGGCCTGAGGAGTACGCAAACCAAAACAAACTTGCTCCAAAAATCCCATCGAAATATTTAACAATCCAGGTTCATGACGAATCATCCTCACCTCCCGTTCATATTCCCATGCGGGACTCTTTGACCTTAAACAGGTCATTGCCAACTCCGCGAGAAATCCATCCTGCTCCATTGGTGCATCATTTATCAGCCAGTTCACAAGCTCGTTGTCCCTGTAAAGAACCTTGTCCACACCAATAATGCTGTTTGTTTTCTCCAGCAAAAAGGCTTCCGGGAAACGGTATAAAAGACATACTCCCCTATGCTCATCAGCATAGTGAGCCCATTGGACACTTGTCGATGAATGCTTATCTAAGTCCAGTGAGAATGAACATACCCCCACCTCACTCAATTTTCTTCCTACCGCATCAAAAAAACCTTTGTTGTCGAGATTTCTTTGCAACCAGTCCCTACGTTCTCCTGTGGCAGAAGATGCCGCCCGTCTCCAAGAGCTATGTAAATCTATCCGGCAATCCAATGGATCATTTAGCGTATCTGGTCTAGCAAACCAAAGATGCGACATGACCAACGAGTCAATCAAACGTTTATTGATCGCCCTAAACTTAAACAATCTGTAATCAGAAATTGGCTCGCAGCTATCAGCAGTCTCGATCATTATTCAAATCACCTATATCAGTCCTTTGATAACCAAGTAGGGTGAGCACGTTTTTTGTGCCCACGCGGTCATCATCAATCGCATTCCCGCACTTCATCCGCGTGGGCACAAAAAACGTGCCCACCCTACCTAAGCTGTTGCAGGGCAATGCTGGCCTGCCCGAATGAAATACCGCCATCGTTGGGCGGCAACTGTTGTGCGGTGAACACGCGCAGGCCGTGCGCCGCTAAACTTTCCGCCAAGGCTTGCGACAATACATTATTGAGAAAACAGCCGCCGCCCAGCGCGACTTGTTTGATGTTGCTTTGCGCCGAGGCGCGCAGCAGCCAGGCCTGCAATCCATCGACCAGCGTGGCTTGGAACAGGGCGGCGCCGTAAGCGGCATTTTTGCAGTCGGCGAGTTCGGCCAGCAGCGGTTTGAAATTCAGCACACCGCCGGGGCTAATCGTGTATCCGCCGATGCGCGCGACTTTCCTGCCGTGGCTTTCCGCCAAGCCTTCCAGCAGCATCGCAGCTTGTCCTTCGTGGGATTGGATTTCGCTGACTTTCAGCAATCCGGCGGCGGCATCGAACAGGCGTCCCGTGCTGGTGGTCGTGGCGCAATTCAATTTTTTTTGCAACATGTCGTGTACGGTTCCGGCACCGGCCTGTGCCGGAAAACGCTGTGCGATTTCTTCACCGCGCCCCAGATCGAACAACACCGCCGCCGCCATGCGCCACGGTTCGCGCGCGGCGCGGTCGCCGCCGGGCATACTCATCGGAGCGAGGTGTCCCATACGTTCGCAACTCGCGCCCTCCACGCGCAACAGTTCGCCGCCCCACGCGCCGCCGTCCGTGCCCAGCCCCACGCCGTCCAATGCCAAGCCCAGCACGGGTTCGGTGACGTGGTGTTCGGCGCAAATCGCGGCGATGTGGGCGTGGTGGTGTTGCACGGCGACGAGCGGCAAGTTGTGTTGCGCGGCATAGGTTTGCGCGAAGTGGGTGCTGTAAAAATCGGGGTGCAGATCGTGCGCGACGGCTTGCGGTTGCACGTCGAGGATGTCGCACAGGTAGGCCACGGTTTCGTCCAGCATCCGGCGCGCGCCCGCGTGGTCGAGGTCGCCGATGTGTTGCGAGACGAAGGCTTCGTTGCCTCTGGTGAGGCACACAGTGTTTTTCAACCCTGCGCCGCAGGCCAGTAGCGACGGCCCCGCGAACGGCAGCGTGATGCGGCGCGGGGTGTAGCCGCGCGCGCGGCGGATGAAGGCGGGCGCGTTGCGCTGCCATTTCAGTACGCTGTCGTCGCAGCGGTGCAGGATGTCGCGGTCGTGGGTGAGGAAGGCATCGGCCAGACCGAACAACGACTGGCGCGCTTCGGCATCGTCTTTCACCAGCGGTTCGCCGCCTGGGTTGGCGCTGGTCATCACCAAGGCCAGCGGTGTTGGCTGTTGCAGCCAATCCGTGCCTTGCGGCTTGCCCAGCAATTCATGGAACAGCAAGTAATGCAGCGGAGTGTAAGGCAGCATGAGGCCGATGGAGGAGAGGCCGGGGGCGATGCCGCGCAACTCCGCATCGCAATTCTCCGATTTGTGCAGCAACACGATGGGACGTTCGCTCACTTCCAGCAGTGAGGCTTCGTGCTCGGGAAACTCGGCGTAGTGCGCGGCGGATGCGCGGTTCAGCACCATCACCGCGAACGGTTTTTCCTGCCGCTGTTTGCTGCCACGCAAACGCGCGACCGTCTCTGCATTGCGCGCATCGCACACCAGATGAAAACCGCCCAAGCCTTTGACGGCCACCACCTCTCCGGCGCGGATGCGCGCGGCAGTGGCGGCGATGGGATCGTCGCATGCCACAGGCTGCCAGCCCGCATCGAACAAACTCAAACGCGGCCCGCATTCTGGGCAGGCATTGGGCTGCGCGTGGAAGCGGCGCGTGTCAGGCGCGTCGTATTCGCTTTGACAGGCGGGGCATTGCGCGAACTTCGCCATGCTGGTGTTGGCGCGGTCATAGGGCAGCCGCGCAGTCAGCGTGTAGCGCGGGCCGCAGTGGATGCAGTTGATGAAGGGGTGGCGGTAGCGGCGGTCGGCGGGATCGAACAACTCGGCCAGACAGTCCGGGCAAATCGCCATGTCGGGCGCGATACCGGTGAGCACTTTCCCGGTTTTGCTGGCGGCGATGGTGAAGCCTTGCAGCCCGGTGATTTCCCGCGCCAGATCGTGCGTGACTTTTTCCACGCGCGCCAGCGCGGGCGGCTCGCTTTGCAGGCGGGCGAGCAGCGACATCACTTGCTGTTGCGCGCCTTCAACCGCGATTTCCACGCCCTCGCTATCGTTGCGCACCCAGCCGTTCAGACCGAGTTCGTGCGCAAGCCGGAAGACAAAAGGGCGGAAGCCCACGCCTTGGACGAGTCCAGATACTTTGATTTGCGCGTGGATGATGCTGTCCATTCTATTTAGCGGAGACTGCCTTCTCGCACCCCGCCTTAATCCACTCCAGCCACTCCTCCATCCCCTCGCCGCTGGTCGCCGAGATGCGGATCACTTTGATGTTCGGGTTCACGCGGCGCGCATTTGCTATGGCGAGGTTGGCGTCGAAGGTCAGGTACGGCAGCAGGTCGCATTTGTTCAGCAGCATCACATCCGAGGCGCGGAACATGTCGGGATATTTGAGTGGTTTGTCTTCGCCTTCGGTCACGGAAAGGATGGCGACCTTGTGCGCTTCACCTAAGTCAAAACTGGCGGGACATACCAGGTTGCCGACGTTTTCGATCAGTAGCAGGCTGTTGTCCTGCAAGCCCATTTGCTGCATGGCCTGCCCCACCATGTAGGCATCCAGATGGCAGCCTTTGCCGGTGTTGATCTGCAAGGCCGGTGCGCCGGTGGCGCGAATGCGCGCGGCGTCGTTGTCGGTCTGCTGATCGCCTTCGATCACGGCGAGCGGCACGCTGCCGTTCAGGGCACCGATGATCTTCACCAGCAGCGTGGTTTTGCCGGAGCCTGGACTGGACACCAGGTTCAGCGCGAAGATGCCGTGCGCGGCGAGGTAGCCGCGATTCTCGCTGGCATAGCTGTCGTTCTTGGACAGAATATCGCGCTCGATTTTGACCATGCGCGCTTGAGTCATTCCCGGTGCGTGTGCGCCTGCGGGACCGGTGCCAAAGTTTATCGAGTCGTGGCGATGCACATAAGCGTGATCGTGCGAGTGCTCATGCGCCGGATGATCCGGTGCCCGGTATTGCACTTGCCCTGCGGCCTGTTTGCGCTGCTTGAGCGCATGTCCGCCGATCAGTGTTTGTCCTGCTCCGCATCCGCATGTCGTACACATAGTTTTCCCCTATTCCACTTCCAGTTCTTTAACGCGCATCTCGCTGCCGCCCGTCACTTGTATCTGGTAACTGCCGCACACGGGGCAGGCTTCGTACAGCGCGGTGACCGGCACGTTGCCTTCGCATTTCATGCACCAACCCTGCCCCGGCATTTCGATAATTTCCAGCCGCGCCCCCTCGGCCACAGTGTCGCGCGCCACCGCATCAAAACAAAAACGCAGCGCTTCTTTTTCCACGGCGGCCAGTTGGCCGATCTCCAACCACACGGCTTTTACTTTGCTGCAACCGTCGGCGCGCACGGCGTCTTCCACCAGTTGCACGATCCCTTCGGCTAATGACATTTCATGCACGAGCAAATCCGATCTCGTCTCCACTACGACGGGAAAACGATAATACATGCAGTTTGATGGCTTCCATTAATCGTCCTATCAGGTTCTAACAGGGGCATCGTGCAACAACGCTACAAAGCGGTTTTACTGAACTATTCTCAAGGGATTCCGGAATGAGAATATCACCTATTTGTGACAACGATTAAGCAACTGTGGCGACTCCCGGAATTGTTTGCGGGCTCGCTTCCTGTACAATGCCAACCTTGGCTCTAGCATCTCAAGAATCAGCACTTCTGCTGAGATTAATTCAGCATCAATGCGTGTTATATCGGAAACTCAGGTCGATTCCGACTACCCTTCAATATGTTAAGTAAACTCAACCCCGCTCAACGCGACGCCATCACCCATCTGGGCAGCCCTTTGCTGGTGCTGGCGGGTGCGGGCAGCGGCAAGACGCGCGTGATCGTGCACAAGCTGGCTTACCTTGTTCAGCA
>JBBIJL010000005.1:0-33576 GCA_037446005.1 Gallionellaceae bacterium
TGCGGCATACCGGCGGTACCCAGCACCAGCGCCAAGCCCAGAGAGATTTGGTCAATCGGGTTTTTCAGGAACAGGCCGGGCTCAAGGAAGCGCTGACCCAATTCTTCCGGTGTCATGGTTGCGGCTTTGTCGCCCAACAGTTTGGCAACTTGCTTTTGCACGTCGGCATCGCCGACCACCGCTTGCAGGTAACCCGGCAGGCTGAAGCCGTAAGGTGCCCACACCATCATCACGAGGATAATGGAGGCGATCACCAGCAACACGGCCTTGGTGATTTGCACCCAAGTGGTCGCCTTCATACCGCCGAACACCACGTAAGCCAGCATCAGGATACCCACGCCGATCACGGAAACTTCGTAGTCGATACCGATCAGTGTCTTAATCAGCACGCCGCCGCCGACCATCTGGGCAGTCAGATAGAAAGTGGAAACGGTGATGGTGGACAGCGCGGCAACGGTCTTGGTCTTCTTCGGATCGTTGCGGAAAGCCAGAATGTCGCCCATCGTGTATTTGCCGATGTTGCGGCATGGCTCGGCGATCACCAGCAGAACGGTGATGTAAGCAACCAGCCAGCCCACCGAGTACATGAAGCCGTCGTAACCGTACAGCGAGATCAGACCGGCAATGCCGAGGAAGGACGCTGCGGACAGGTAGTCACCCGCAATCGCCCAACCGTTTTGAATACCGCTCACCGAACGGCCGGCAGCATAGAACTCGGAAGTCGTATGCGTGCTGCGCGCCGCCCAGTAAGTGATGGCCATGGTCACGGCGATGATCGCGCCGAACACGGCGAAGGTCATCCACTTGAACTCGTCGGCCACCGCGCCACCGGCTGCGTAGGCGGCGGTGCAGCCCAGCAGCGCGATTGCCGCCAAGAAGAAATTCATATAGTTCTTGCTCATTTCATTCCTCCAGCGTTTACCTCGTTGATGATCTCTTGCGCCATCGCGTCGAATTCGGCGTTAGCCTTCTTCGAGTACACAAATGCGATCGTCCAGGCCACCACGAACTCGGACAAGGCGAACAGCAGGCCGACGTTAATCACGCCCCACACCTTGGTCTTGAACAGGTCTTGGTAATACGCCGCGCCAATGGGCAGCATGAAGTAATAGATCAGGGAAAAGACCATCAGCCCCCACAGAAAAAAGATTTTCTTGCGGTGCAATGCTTGGAACTTGGGGTTGGTGTCTATCGCCGCCCAATTGATATTCGGATTCGACATATGCTCTCCTTCCAGATAATCGACAAGCCAGCCGCGGATGGACTGACTCACTTATAACAGCGGGAGCGAGGTTACGTCAGGAAGCTTACAGTCAGCTTACGCCGCTGACCCAGCGTTGCGCCCGCTCCAGGTCATAAAGGGCGGCGAAGTCGGCGATGTCCTTTTTGAGCGCCTGTGCATAGGCAACTTGGAACAGTTGCGCGGTCGCCAAGGCGTCGGCGAGCGCGTTGTGGCGCACGTCGATACGGATGCCGGAATGGCCGATCCAGTCGTCCAGCGCGCGGTATTTATGCGCCAGCGGCGGATTCAGGCCGGGCATGACGTAAGCCATATCCAGCCACGGATGTTTGAGGGTGAAGCCGAGGTGCTCGCGCAGCGCGCGCCGGATCATCGTTTCGTCAAAGGTGACGTGAAAGGCGATGAGCGGAGACTTGCCGAGATAGTCGAGGAAGGCGAGCAAGGCATCGGCGGCAGGCATGCCTTCGAGTTGCTCGGTCGTGCCGATGCCGTGCAGCAGGATATTGCCCTTCTCGCTGGCGGTCTTCTGCTGCAACACCACATAGAAACTGTCGCCGAAGTCGATCTTGCCGTTCACCACAGCGACTGCGCCGATGGAGATGAGCCGGTCCTGCATCAGGTTCAGGCCGGTGGTCTCGACATCCACCACCACGCAGCGCGTCCCGCTGATCGGCACATTCAGCGCCTGCGGCGGCAGTGCCTGCCATGCGGACAATCGTTGCTGCTGCTCCGCGCCGAGTTGCGGCTTACTGCCAAACCAGCGCCCCAACCTAAAGAGCATGACTATTCCTTACGTTGGATATTGTCATGCTCATTCCCCTCTCTCTAACTCTGATGGAACTACTAGCCATTCGACTAGGCTGCCAAACAACGTCAGCCAAGTCGCTGGTTATCTCCCGCAAGCGGGAGAGAGGACAAACGTGAAGGGCAATTTTCAATTCCGGCATCACAGGTGATACTCCAAGGCCAAGCGTGCTTGCAGTTTGCGCGCCTGACGGAACGCCTCTTTTAGGATACGTCTATCTAACTCGTTAAGTTTTTCCGGGTCGATCTTGTTGTCCAGTTCCCCCCCCTCTTGCTCGCTCGCTTCGTCGTGATGGCGCAGACGCAAGACCTGAATAAACAGCAGCGCGTCGATCCATGCGTCGATCTCGGAGACATGCAGGTTCATCTTGGCCGCGCTCAGGCGCAGGCGCTGGATGGTGTTGGTCTGCGTCACCCCGGCGGCCAGACTGAAGATGCGCGCGGCATCGACGAACGGCGTGATGCCGTTGAGCTTGAGGTCGATCTTGTTTTCCTTGCCCACCACGAAATCGCGCACCACGCCCAGCGGCGGACGGTTGCGCAAGGCGTTCTCCGCCATCATGTGCAGGAAGCGGCTATTGTCGCTGGCGACGCGCGCCAGCCATTGATGCAGGTCGTCCGCCAAATGCTGCGCGCCGTAGAGCGATCTGAAGTCGAAGAAGATAGACGCATGCAGCAAAGATTCCGGCGTACCGCCGCTGATCCATGCGGAAAACGCGCGCTTCCACTCCTCCAGCGACAGACACCACTTGGGGTTGCTCGCCATGACTTCGCCCTTGCACAGCGGAAAGCCGCACAGCGCCAACGTCGCGTTGATGCGCTGCGCCACCGGCAGCAAGGTCGCGCGCACCTGATCCGCCGTCATGCCCTGCGGCACGTCGAAGATGATGGCGTTGTCCTGATCGGTGTTGAGCGTCTGCTCGAAGCGGCCTTCCGAGCCGAGCGCCATCCAGCACAGACCGTCGTGCAGCGGCGTACCCAGCAGGCCACTGGCCTGACATTCCAGTTCCACCACGCGCGCCGTGAGCAGATCGTTGAAAGCGGAGACGAACTGGGTCAGTTGCTCCGCCGCGACGCCCTGCGCCATCATGTTGTGCGCCATGCGCCGGATGTCGCCGGCGGCCTGTTGCAGCACTTCGATGCTGTCGGCATGGCGGATAGTCGAACCGATCTGGCGCAGGCCGATGCGCTGCAAGGCGAACAGGTCTTTTTCCGACACGAGGCCGACCAGCCGCTCGTCCTCGACGATCAGCACATGGCGAAAACCTTCCTTGGCCATCATCAGCGCGGCTTCATGCGCCAGCGCCTGCGGCGGCAGGCTGGACAACTGCGTGCTCATCACGTTGATGACAGGTTGCTCAAGGTCGCTCTGCGGGATGGCGATGCGGTCGCGCACGTCGTGCAAGGTCATGATGCCGAGCGGACGTTTCTCCGCATCCACGGCGATCATCGAGCCGATGCGCTGGTCGCGCATCAATTCCAGCACCTGTCGCACCGGTGTGTCGGGCGCGCAGGTGATCGGCTCGCGCCGGATAATGGCCGACAGCGGGCTCGCCAGCGATTGCTGCTCGACGCTGGAGTTGCTGTATTGCGCCTGAATAACCTGCTTGGAATGCTCGAGCAGATTGGCGATGCGGCGCGTGCAGAAATCGCGGAACGCGGCGCTCATGCCGATGAGTTCGCGGAAATCTGCGGCGGCCAGCTCGTAGCAAAAACTGTCGCTGCCCGCGCGATAGATGCTCGCCACCGGACGGTTCGCCAGCAATGCGCCCAACGGGAAGCATTCGCCCTCGGTCAGTTCCAGCCAGGTGTCGGCCTCGGAAGCCTTGGCCACGTTCTGCTCGCCGTGTACCACGCCCTGCTTGATGACGAGGAAGCGATCCACCGCGCCCTGCTCGGGCGAGACGATGACCTCGCCCCCCGCGTAGTAACCCAGCTTCATGCGCTCCACCATCCACAACAGATGCGCGGGCTCCATCCGGTCGAACGGAGCATGGGTCGCGAAGAAAGTCAGTTGGGAGGAATGGATGGCGCTCATGGCAAATCCGCGCGCGGGCAATTGTTGGTGTTATTTCTGGACATTCACTACCACTCCCGCAACGAAAAGCATGTCAGGCAAAACGATCAAACGCACAACTTGCGTACCGTGAATATTACACCTTTCGCCTTGCGCGTCCCCGCAAGCAATGCGGGGAGCGCGTATAAAAAAGCCCCTCCCGTGATAGAGAGTGTCGGAAGAGAGAGGGGCTGAAAAACTTGCGCATGCGGTTCCCGCTCATGCAGACACGGGCACCGTCGGTATCAGGACTTGGCCTTGCCGCTCGCGCCCAACTTGCGCCAGGTTTCCACCAGCGTGTCGGGATTGAGCGACATGGTTTGAATGCCGGTCTCCATCAGCCATTCGGCGAAATCGAAATGATCCGACGGCCCCTGACCGCAGATACCGACGTACTTGTTGAGGCGGTTGCAGGTGGTGATGGCCATTTTCAGCAAGGCCTTCACCGCCGCATCGCGTTCGTCGAAACGGTCTGCCACCAGACTGGAGTCGCGATCCAACCCCAGCGTGAGCTGGGTCAAATCGTTGGAGCCGATGGAAAAGCCGTCGAAGAATTGCAGGAAGTCTTCGGCCAGCAGCGCGTTGGAAGGTATCTCGCACATCATGATGAGACGCAGCCCGTTGTCACCGCGTTTCAGGCCGTGCTTCTCCAGCGTGGCGACAACCTCGCGCGCTTCCTGCACCGTGCGCACAAACGGGATCATAAGTTCGACGTTGGTGTAGCCGAGTTTTTCGCGCACGCGTTTCATGGCACGGCATTCGAGCTCGAAGCAATCGCTGAAGTTGGGGGCGACGTAACGGCCCGCCCCGCGAAAACCGATCATGGGGTTTTCTTCCATCGGCTCGTAGATTTCTCCGCCCAACAGCTTGCGGTATTCGTTCGACTTGAAATCGGACAGACGCACGATGACGGGCTTGGGCCAGAAGGCGGCCGCGAGGGTAGCGACGCCTTCGGTAATTTTCTCCACGTAGAACTCGACCGGATCGGCATAGCCTGCCGCGCGTTTCAGCACCGCATCGTGCAGCTTGCCCGGCAACTTGGTGTGCTCCAGCACCGCCTTGGGGTGGATGCCGATCAGGTTATTGATGATGAATTCGAGACGCGCCAAGCCTACCCCTGCCGACGGCAGTTGCGCGAACTCGAAGGCCAGTGTGGGATTGCCGACGTTGAGCATGAGCTTGACGGGAATGGCGGGCAACGCTTCCTCACCGTGAACGACGATCTCGAACGGCAGCTTGCCGTGGTAAACATAGCCGGTATCGCCCTCGGCGCAGGAGGCGGTCACGGTTTCGCCGTCCTGCAACGCGGTGGTGGCGTGGCCGCAACCGACAATGGCGGGGATGCCCAGTTCGCGCGCGATGATGGCGGCATGGCAGGTACGCCCGCCGCGATTGGTGATGATGGCGGAAGCCTTCTTCATCACCGGCTCCCAGTTCGGATCGGTCATATCGGTGACGAGCACATCGCCTGCCTGCACCTTGTCCATTTCGGCGGTGCTGGCGACGATGCGCACGCGACCCGCGCCGATCTTCTGCCCGATGGCGCGGCCTTCGACCAGCACATCGCCGCGCTGCTGCAAGCGGTACTTCTCCGTGCCGCCGTTGCCCGCGTTCGCCTTCACCGTTTCGGGACGCGCTTGCAGGATATACAGCTTGCCGTCCAGTCCGTCCTTGCCCCACTCGATATCCATCGGACGTCCGTAATGCTGCTCGATGGACACGGCATAACGCGCCAGTTGCAACACGTCCGCATCGGTCAGCGAAAAACGCGCTTGGTCAGCGGGAGGTACCGGCTCGATACGGCAGGAACGTCCGGCGGAGCGCTGCTCGTCGAACACCATGCGCTGCTGTTTGGAACCCAGACTGCGACGAATTACCGCAGGGAAACCCGCCGCGAGCTGCGGCTTGTGCACATAGAACTCGTCGGGATTGACCGCCCCCTGCACCACCATCTCGCCCAAGCCGTAGGACGAAGTGATGAACACCGCATCGCGGAAACCGGACTCGGTGTCCAGCGTGAACATCACGCCGGATGCGCCGAGATCGGAACGCACCATGCGCTGCACGCCCGCCGATAGCGCCACATCGGCGTGGGTGAATTCCTTGTGCACGCGATACGAGATGGCGCGGTCGTTGTAGAGCGACGCGAACACTTCGCGGATCGCATGCAGGATGTTGTCGATACCGTGAATATTGAGGAAGGTCTCCTGCTGCCCTGCGAACGAAGCGTCCGGCAAATCTTCGGCGGTGGCCGAGGAACGCACCGCGAAACTGCCTTCGCCCGCTGCCGCGAGTTTGGCGTAGTGCGCGCGTATCTCCTCTTCCAGACGCTTGGGCAGCGGCGCTTCCACGATCCAGCCGCGTATCTTGCGCCCCGCCTCGGCCAGCGCGGTGACGTTGTCCACGTTCAGCGTCTCCAGCGTCTGCTCGATGCGCTTATCCAATCCGTCGTTGGCGAGAAAGTCGCGGTAGGCCTGCGCCGTAGTGGCGAAGCCGCCCGGCACCTGCACGCCGGACGAGCTCAGATTGGAGATCATCTCGCCGAGCGAGGCGTTCTTGCCGCCCACCTCGGGAATGTCCGCGATGCCCAGCGACTGGAATGGAATGACGTAAGGTTGCATGGCCTTCTCCTGTTAAGTTGGACTGCGCAATGATGAATCGTTAGTGTTCGCTGGATTCGCAATGCCCGGCACAGTGGTCGCCGCAGCCGCCGCAACCCAGTTTGCGCGGCGGGCCGAATTCCGGGTGGCGGCGCGCAAAGCGGTGGGCGATGCGCTCGACGAGCACGAACCCCGCCAGCAGCGCGAGCAGCAAGCCTATCGTAATCAGGTAAATCATTCGCCACCTCCTATTCCGGCAAAGCCCATGAACGAAAGCGACAGCAGCCCCCCCAGCATAATGCTCAAGGCCGCACCTTGCACCAGTGTCGGCACATTGGCGAGCTGCAAGCGTTCGCGCAACCCGGCCATCAGAATCAGCGCCAGAGTGAAGCCGATGCCGCCGCCGATACTATAGGCCAACGACTGCATGAAGTTGTAATTACGCGCGGTCTGAAACAGCGCAACGCCGAGCACCGCGCAATTGGTGGTAATCAGCGGCAGGTAGATGCCGAGCTGGCGGAACAATTCGGGAAAGGTTTTTTTCACGAACATCTCCACCAATTGCACCGCGCAGGCAATGACGGTAATGAAAGTAATCACGCTCAAGAATTCCAGATGGAAATACACCAGCAGCATGTTTAAAAAATACGCCGACACGGATGCCACTAGGATCACGAAAGCGGTGGCGATCCCCATCGGCACGGCGGTGCCGAGTTTCTGTGACACGCCGAGGAAGAGCACCATGCCGAGGAACATCGCCAGCACAAAATTGCCGGGCAGAATGGTTGTCAGCAGGATGTTGGCAACGGTATCGTTATTCATGGCTACGCTCCTTTCAGCGTTGCGCTGCGTTTATTCTTGAGGTGGCGGAAAGCGGCGAACACGATGAGCCACGCGCCCAGCACGAAGAATCCGCCGGGCGGCAGCACCATCACCACCCACGGCTGGAAATGCTCGCTGAACAGACTGAACCCGAAGAACTTGCCCGAACCGAGAATCTCGCGCACCCCGCCGATCATCAGCAAGCCCAGCGTGAATCCCAAGCCCATGCCGAAGGCGTTGAGCGTGGCGGGGAGCGGCGGATTCCGCGCCGCATGGGCTTCGGCGCGCCCCAGCAGAACGCAGTTGGCCACGATCAACTTGATGTAAGCCCCGAGCGCCTCATACAGATCGAGGCTGATGGCCTGTATCGCGTAATCCACCACCGTCACGAAGGTGGCGATGATGACGATGTAACTGGCGATGCGCACCTGCTTGGGAATGGCGTGGCGCAGCAGCGAGACCAGCAGGCAGGATGCCGCCAGCACAAAAGTGGTCGCCAATCCCATGGAGATCGAGTTCACCGCCGACACCGTCACCGCGAGCGTGGGACACATGCCCAGCACCATGATGAAAATCGTGTTCTGTTTCCAGATACCGTCCATGAACTCATCGAAGTTCGTAGGTGCGCTCATGCTGGCCTCCTGAGTTTATCGATATGGGGTACGAGCATAGGCAACAGCTTCTGCGCGGATTCATTGATGCCGCGCCCCACCGCCTTGCTGGTGACTGTCGCGCCCGCGATGGCGTCGATCTGCCATGGGCTGTTCTTGCTGCCGTGCTTGACGGTCTTCACCGCATTCGCCAGCGCGGACATCTCGGCATTCAGGCGCACATCGAGCGCCTCGAAGTTTTTCAGAAAGGCCTGATCGGTGATGATCTTGTCGCCGATGCCCGGCGTCTCGCGCATGGCGATCACGCCGATGCCGCTGATCGCCTGCTTCTGCACATCGTATGCGTAGAGCACACGCACCTGATCGGCATAACCCGCAGACGAAGCTTCCGCCGCGATGCCCGCCAGATTATCGGCGGCATCATAGACCGCATAGAACAGCATCCCGCCGGCGGGTGCCTGCTCCTGCCCTTCCACGGCAGCGGCGATTCCGCCGGGGGTGGCGACATAAGTGAGCACGCGTTTGGCCAAGGGGAGCACTTTGAACACCTGCCGTTCCAGCGCGAGTTTCTTATTGGCATTCACGGCAGGAAGTGTGAATTCGTAAATGCCGACGATGATGATGCCGCAGATCACCGACACCAATCCCAGCGTGCGCACCATAGCGAAACTCGATATATCGGCTTTCGGCATCTCGCTCATGACTTATCCCTCTCTTCCCCGTACACGCGC
Organism: Gallionellaceae bacterium; assembly: GCA_037446005.1. Taxonomy (GTDB): domain Bacteria; phylum Pseudomonadota; class Gammaproteobacteria; order Burkholderiales; family Gallionellaceae; genus PALSA-1006. The sequence continues at coordinate 8,865 of JBBIJL010000005.1, forward strand.
GGCTGGTTGAATTGATCCAGCAACGGCGCGGCGGCGTTGGCGATCAGGATGGCATACATCACCCCCTCGGTGAGCCCGCCGAAGTAACGGATCACCACGGTCAGGATACCGATCAGCGCGCCGTACAACCAGATGCCGTGCGGCGTGACGGGCGATGTCGCCATGTCGGTCGCCATGAACCACGCCCCCAGCATCAGCCCGCCGGAAAGCAGCACGAAGGTCGGCGTGGGGTAACGCTCCGGCTGTGCGAAGTGGAACGCCCATGCCAGCAGCAGCGCACTCCCCAGCACCGCCACCGGGATGCGCCAATCGAGAAATTTTCTGAATGCCAGATACAAACCGCACAGCAAGATCAGGATGGCCGAAGTTTCGCCCGCGCTCGCGGTGACCTGCCCGGTCAGGAAATCCATGGAAGAGGCGGAGATATTCTCGAACTTCCAGCGCGCCAACGGTGTCGCCCCGGTGAACGCATCCACCCCCTGCTGCTTGGCCCACAGCGCGATGTCGGGCGGCGACATGAACGGTGCCGCGAGCGACGACGGAATGAATTCGCTGAAGCGGTGCGGCGCATAGGCCGGCGCCCAGGTACCGATCGCCGTCGGGAAAGCGGCCTGTACAAAAGCGCGCCCGATCAGCGCCGGGTTGAACGGATTTTGCCCCAAGCCGCCGAACAGCGACTTGCCCAACCAGATCGCCGCAAAACCCGACACTGCGCCCATCCACAACGGGAAGGCGGGCGGCAAGGTAAGCGCCAGCACCACGCCGGTGATGACTGCGCTCCAATCCGACAGCGTGCTCGCCGTGCCCAAAAGACGATTGCTGATGCGCTCCGCGATCAGGCAAGAAAGGGTAACCACCAGTATCAGCGCGGCGGCGGATAAGCCGTATTGCCACACCGAGAACGCGCAGATCGGCAACATCGAATACACCACGTTGCGCATGATGGTGGGAACATCGCGACCGCTATGTTGATGGGGTGCAGCACGTAGCTGAATATGCGGACTCACGCCGTCTTCTCCCGGTTCTTAAGAAAATACTTGGCGATACGGAATTGTTGCACCAAGGGAATGTGCGAGGGGCACACATAGCTGCAACAGCCGCACTCGAAACACTCGCCCAGTGAAAACTGTGCCGCCATCACGTCGTATTCGCGCTTGGCGGCAAGCAGCCCCATCTGGGTGGGGTTCAATTTTTTCGGGCAGGCATTCACACACTCGCCGCAGTGGATGCACGGAAAGATCTGCGGCGGCTCGGCGTCTTTCTTGCCGAAGGCCAACACGCCGCACACGCCTTTGGTGATGGGCACATCCACGGAAGGGATGGTCGTTCCCATCATCGGCCCGCCCAGAATGATCTCGCTCGCGCTGCTGCGCGCGCCCACATAGTCGAGCACGAAACGCAGCGGCGTACCCAGCGGGATGATGTAGTTGCCGGGACGCTCCACCGCCGGCCCGGCGACGGTGACGATGCGCTCGGTCATACCCTCGCCCAGCGGCAGCAGCCTGCCCATGTAGGCCAGCGTCATCACGTTGTTCATCACCACACCGATGGACGAGCTGCGTTTTCCGGCGGGCACTTCGCGTCCGAGCAAGGCGGTGATGAGCGTCTCCGCCGCTCCCTGCGGATACTTGGTCTCGACCACCTTCACCGACACAGAGCCATCGTCCGGCAACGCCGCTTCCAGCGCCGCGACCGCATCCAGCTTATTGTCCTCCACGCCGATGATAGCGCGCGGCGCACCGCACACGCGGCGCGCATACTTGATGCCCGCCATGATGTCGTATGCGCGTTCCACCATGATGCGGTGGTCGCAGGTGAGGAAGGGTTCGCATTCCGCACCGTTCACGATGAGCGTGTCGATGACTTTGCCTTCAGGCGGGATGAGTTTGGCGTGCGTGGGAAAGGTCGCGCCGCCCTTGCCTGCCACGCCGAGCTCCTGCATCACCAGCGCGAGTTCCCTGCCGCGCAGATGCTCAAGCTCATGCGGGTGGCGCACCTGCACCTCCTGCCCGTCGCCCTCGTACACGCGGATGACGATGCACATCTCCATCTCGCCACTGTCGGACGGCATGGGCTCCAGCGCCTCGACCACGCCGGTGACCGGCGCGTGGATGGGCAGCGAGAACAGCCCATCCGGCTTGGCGATGACCTGACCGCGCAACACCTCCTGCCCCACCCGCACCACCGCGATGGCGGGTTTGCCGATGTGCTGCTCCAACGACACATACAGCTTGGGCGCGAACGGAAACCGGCGTATCGGCAGATGCCCGGTCTCTTTGTGATAGACCGGATGGATGCCGTGCGCGAAGGTTGCCGTGCGGCTCAGAAAAGGCAGTCGCATATCAGTTGAACTTCGCCGCGCGTTGTTTGAGTTTGTCCAGATTGGGCTCGCTCATGTTCCAGGGTGTGCCCGGGTGGATGACGCCCGCCGTGCATTTTTCCGCCGCTTTAACAAGGTCCACAAAACTGCCCGCTTTCGGGTTGATGATGACGGCTTTCTTCTGTTCATTGTAGGCAAATATCCTCGGATTGATGTTGGTGCATTCATCGCAGCCCGTGCATTCCGGGGTGTCGATGAATGCGGCTTCGTAATCGGCCGCGTTGGACACCGTCGGCACCGCAACAGCAGCGCCCGCAGCCGTTGCGGTCATGCCCGACGACAGCATCTGGATCAGCTCCTGCCGCACACGGTTGGCGATACTCTCATCGTTAGCTTGCGCACGGCTTACACCGGCCACATCCTTGAGCTGCTGCCAGAAGCGCATGCGTTCCTCGCACGACAGCACCATCTCCGCCGACACTAGCACGCGCGTCAAACGGTTCTTCTTGTCCACCGTCCAGATGAAGGGGAATTTGCCGTTGCGCTCGTCTTCCGCCAGCTTCAGGAAATCACCCAGCAGCACCATGTCGTCGTTCCATGTCTCCGGCGGCGCCTTCTTGAACTGCTTGGCAAAACGGCCTTCGCTCAAGGCGAAGTCGGCGAAGGTCATGGGCAGACTCATGCTGTTCTTGTTGCCGGCCTCATCCACGTAATCGAGGTGGTAAGTCGGCCAGTCGGCATCCAATGCAGGATTACCGTCCAGCGTGGCGCACTCGGAGAAGGTCACGCCGGCATCGGGATCGAAACGGAACAGCGGAAAGGCGCGCGACTCCACCGCCATCTTGCTTTGCGCCACGGCGCTGTTGTCGCCCACGCCGTGTTCCGGCGGGCACACCGCGTAGATGTTGAACAGCGCTGGGCGGCGGCTGTTGAGGCCGTCGATGAAGCCTTCCAGCAGATGCGTGGTGTTGGACAGCGCACCTTGCAGAATGAACGAGGTGCGATGCGCCATGCCGATTACACTGATCTCTTTGCGGCTCTCGCGCTTGCCGTGCTGGCTTGCGCCATACGGCGACATATCGGCCACTTGGCCGATGAAGCCCGAGGTGCAGGCCTGTCCTCCGGTGTTGGAGTACACCTGCGTATCCACGATCAGCACCTTGATCGGCTTGCCGGACATCAGCGCGCGCGACAGATTCTGGAAGCCGATGTCGAACATCGCGCCGTCGCCGCCCATCGCCACTACCGGCGGGCACAGATGAAACTCTTCATCGCTGAGTTGCTCCCAATTGAAATGCGCGAAGAACTTGTCGTGGTCTTCGGGCACATAACCGCCGGACAGTTCGATCTCGGCCTGACGCACGGTCTTGAAGCCTTCCACCATCTTCGCCATGTGCCCCTCGAACACCCCCATCGCCACCGAGGGCGAATCCTGGAACAGATGCGAAGTCCACGGGAACGGATAAGGGTTGAACGGATAGGTCGAAGCCCATACCGAGGTGCAGCCGGTGGAGTTGACGATACCCATCTCGGCACGCCCCTGCTTGGTCGGGCCTTCCAGATAACGCCAGCGCAGGTCTTTGAGTTTCTCCAGCATCTGCGTCACGCGCTTGAGCCATTGCGGGTCGATAGGCTCGGCGGGATGCCGCGCCAGCAAAGTCTCGGTCAGCTTCGCCAGCGTCAGATCGCGACCGCTGTAGTTCTGGATCGCCTGCATCAAACCGTCGGTATCGGCCAGATTGACCGAGCTGCCTAGGCGCAGACGGATGTGGTTCTCCAACCCGTTAATGAGCGTATCCAGCTTGGACAGGAAGGTCTTCACACGCGGCTGCATGAGCGCGGTGACGGTCGCGGTGAACAGATGGATGGTACCCTTCTCGCCGCAGCCCAGACACGCTCCGTCGCCGCTCGCCAGCGCCTGATAGTTATGTTTATCCAACAGCAAGGTCTCCAGCGCGCCGACCTTTTCGTCCAGATCGTTGATGCGGCTGAATTGCGCGGGCGTAGTGGGCAGATCGAGCCAGAAATTCCAATCGCTGCGCAATGTCTCGATAGCCTCGTTGGTCTGCGTCACCATGGTCAGCGCGTTGTCGGCGCACACGTCCACGCACAAGGCGCAGCCCTTGCAGGTGTAAGGATTGACGGTGATGGAGAACAACCCGCCGCTGCCCTTTTCCTTCTTCTCTTTTTGCGTCCAGTACGGTTTGGTGGTGGCAAACTTGAAGCTGCCCAAGCCTTCGCGCAACAGCTTCAACTCTGCTTCCAGACGGGCGCGCTCATCGCCTTGCGTCGCGTCTTCGGCCAAGGCTTCGGTGATGGCATTTGCCAGCAGAGCGCGCACATCCAAGCCGTCTTCCAGCAACGAGGCGCGCAACTTCTTCTCGATGGTGCGGCTGAATTTGCGCAGGAAGCGTGTGGGGCGACCGCCAGTTTCAATTTTTTGAATCACGCTGTTGAGCACATCGCTTGGAGTACTGACCAAGCCGGGGATGGCGCTGTCCGGGCATTGCGTGAAGCACTCGCCGCAGGCCGTGCAGTTTTCCGCCTTCCACTGCGGATACTCGAAACGCACCCCCGTCATGTCGCGATACACACCGGTCACAGCGGGGATCACCGACATACCCATGAACGGATCGACCAGATTGCCGGAGCCCTGCCCCTTCATATAGAAGCTGCCGGTCTGCTCCCAAAAACGATGCACATCGGAAAGGCCGCCGTCGCCTTCGGGCAGACGCTTGAGCATCACCGGCATAGACGGCGCGGCCTTGAGCTCGCCCTTGGCGCGCTGCCCGACCTTCATCTGTTCCGGCGCGATCTCGAACAGCTCCTCATAGCCGCGACGCACCACACGCAGGTTGTCTTCGACGATGCGTTTGCCTTTTTTACCGAATTTGGCTTCGAGCTGATTCTCGATTGCGGCGAACAAGGTCTCTTCGGAGAGGCCTGCACGCTCCTTTACATCGGAAGCGCGGAAGAATGCCCCTTGGAAAGCATTGCCCTGCATACGCAATTGCAGATCGGGGTTGCTCGATTCGGCACGCGCGATCTTGAACGCATCGAGATAGAACACGCGGATCTTGTGATCGACGATGTATTGCTGCGTGCGCATGGGGAAGGTCTGCCACACGGCCTCAGCACTCTCCAGATTGCTCTGGATGACGAACACCCCGCCCGGCTTCATACCTTCCAGCGCGTTGGTGTGGCCGAACACTTGCGGGTCGGGCGACAGCACCACATCGACGTTGGTGTATTCGCAATTGATGCGGATAGATTCGGGCGCGGCAGACAGATAGTAGGTGGTCGGCTGGCCTTTCTTCTCCGAGCCGTATTTCGGATTGGCCTTGATGTCCCAACCCAGCAGTTCGAACAGCGTCATCGCCAGATTCTTGCCGGTGGTCACCGCGCCCCAGCCGCCGACCGAGTGCATACGCACGGCGATAGCGTTCTTGGGCAACAGATTGGGATTCTCGCTACCGCGCAACGCTAGATCTTTGATGCCGGGATAAGCGGCTTGCAACTCCTGCTGGCGTATCTCCTGTTTCGGATTGGCCGATTCGTCGCGCACGAAATCCACCGACAGGTAGAAGAACTTACGATGCGCAGCACCCGGCAGCATGTTCTCCACGGCGGCGATCAGACCTTCCGGTTGCAGGTCACGCGAGCCCAGTCCGTAGCAGCCGGAGTACAGCGAGGGCATGTCCTTGACGTGCTCATAAGCGGCGTAGCCTGCGTGGTTCTGCTCCTTGCCGTTCTCCAAGCATTTCGAAACCGTGGCCCGCACTTCGCGCATCAGCGGCAGGTCTTCCGACAGCGGCTGGTCGGTGCGCTCCAGCACGGCGACGCCCTTTTTGCCTTTAAGCACTTGCCCTAGCACGTCACCGGGGAACGGACGGAACATGGTGATGTTGACCACGCCCACTTTGATCTTGCGCGTCTCGCGCAGCCAGTCGGCTACGGCGGCAGCCTGCACCGTCATGCTGCCCTGACCGAGGATGATGTACTCGGCATCGTCGCAGCGATAGGCATCGACGCGGTTGTAGCGGCGTCCGGTCAATGCGAAAAACTCTTCCGCATTCTTGTCAAACAACGCGGGGATATGGTCGAAGAAATACGGGCGCTGTGCGGCCACGGCCTGCATGTAGGCATCCTGATTCTGCACCACACCAGTCTGCATCGGGTTATCCACGTCCCAGTTAGATGGCACGCGGCGGCGCTTGGGGCCGTACAGCATCTGTTGTGCGGGTGTCGGCGTGTCAATGAGATCGTCGGCATCGCCCAGATATTCGGCGATGAGTTCTTTCTCTGGCAGCAGCATCGGCTCGATCAGGTGTGTGGTGAGAAAACCGTCCTGCGCCACCATGGCCGGAGTCAGCGCCAGTTCGGCAGTCTTGCGCGCGATCATATTGAGGTCGGCGGCAGCCTGTGCGTTCTTGGCGAACACCTGAATGAAACCGGTGTCGTCGGCGCAGTGGTAGTCGTCGTGCGCGCAATGCACGTTGAGCGAAGCCTTGGTGATGGCGCGGCAGCCGAGGTTGAGCACATAAGGCAGACGCTTGCCCACAGCGGCGTACAGCGACTCGTGCATGAAGGCCAGTCCCTGCGACGAGGTGAAGTTCACCGCACGCAACCCGGTCATCGACAATCCGGCAGTCACACCCGCCGCCGCATGTTCCGATTCCGGCTCGACGAAGATCAGCGGTTTGCCCGCCGCATTGAGATGTCCCTTGGCGACCTCTTCCGCCCAGTACTCGCCCATCTGCGTGGACGGCGTGATGGGGTAAGCGCCCGCGCCCTGCGAAGCTTCGCGCTCCACCATGATGACGGCGGTGTTGCCGTCGATGGCATCGCGCGTGCCGGGATATTTGAATTGGGTCTTGCTGGCATCCGCACTGGCGTCGGCACCGAGTAGTTTGAATTGTTTAAGTTTGTTCAACATGATTTCTCCTTAAGGGGGCTAGAGTCCCCTATGCTTCTGCGATAACGGGTAACGGCTCGATGCGGACGATCTTCTTTGCGGCTTTGCCTTTGCTGATCTGGCTATCTTCCAACCACACGATGGCGCCCGTGGGGCAACGCTCGATGGCTTGGCGCTGGGCGCTGGCGTTCTTGCTGTAGTCGATGGTGGCCAGTTTGTTGTTGATGCTGATGAGACCGGGCGCGGCATCTACCACACAGCGTTCGCAGGCAGTGCAGGCCACTTCGCAGGCGGCCTCGGCAATGTCGCCGTCGGATTCGTTGCAGCACGCCATCCACAATTTGTGCGATGCGACTTGCAGCGAGAACAGACTCTTGGGGCAAACATCCACACAGTCGCCACAAGCTGTGCATTTCGCCGCGTCAACCACGGGCAACCCGAAGCGGCTCATGCTGATGGCAGCAAAATCACACACGTCGGCGCAATCGCCCAAGCCCAGACATCCCCATGTGCAACTCTTGCCCCCCCCCGCCACGGCAGTAGCGGCACAGGAGCCGAGTCCGTCGTAATGCGCGCGCATCTTGGCAACATGGTTGCCGCCGGCACAGGCGAGGCGCGCGATGCGTTTTTCGACATCGCCCATGGCAACGCCCAGCATCTCGGCGATGGTCTTGTTCTGCGCCGGCGTATTGACTGTGCAACTGGCAGGCTCGATCTTGCCGTCCACCACTTGCTCGGCAAAATTGCGGCAGCCCGCCGTACCGCAGGCACCGCAATTGGAATGTGGAAGGAGTTCTTCTACCTGATCGATGCGCGGGTCTTCGAAGACATAGAGTTTCTTGCTGGCGATAGCCAACAGCAACGCCAGCAAGCCGCCGAGGCCTGCCATGAACGCTCCTGTCACCAATACGCTATAAGCCATTTCAATGTCTCTCCCGCCATCAAAATATGTATAAAAAAGGGCTGTCAAAACACCCTTTTCGTAAGCCTCGTGTAAGCTTGTAACCCCGTTGAATTACCAGCGTTTTTATTGTGATTCGGAGAGTAATCCAAGCTACAATCATTTCGCGAATCAATTGTTTCAATCTTGATTATTAAAAAACGAAATATTCAGCTTGGAAGAGGGAGAAGCGGGGATGGCTGAGGACAAACAGAGCTACTACAAAAACAATCGGCTTAAACAAATGCGCGCCTTTTGCGAAGTCGTGCGTAGCGGTAGCGTCACCGTGGCAGCGCAGCATCTGTTCCTGAGCCAGCCTTCGGTGACATTGCAGATACAAGCGATGGAACGCGAACTGGGCGTCACCGTGTTCGAGCGGCGCGGCCCCGTGCTGAAACTCACCCCCGATGGCGAAGCGTTATACGCGCTGGCCGAGCCGCTGGTGAAAGGCATCGACGGGTTGCAGGAGAATTTCGCCGCCCAGCACGGCAAGCTCGACACCGGCGACCTCAACATCTGCGCGGGCGAATCCACCATCCTCTACATCCTGCCCGAAGCGGTGAAACGTTTCGTCGCCGCCCACCCGCGCATCCGCCTCAAGATACACAACGAGACCGGACGCGACGGATTGAAGATGCTGCGCGCCGACGAGATCGACCTCGTGGTCGGCTCCATGCTCGACGTGCCCGACGACATCACCTATCAACCCGTGGTCACCTTCGACCCCGTACTCATCACCCCGCTCGATCACCCGCTGGCGAAGAATGCGTCGGTCACACTCGAAGACATCAGCCGATACGGCCTCATCCTGCCGCCCCACCACCTCTCCACCTGGCGCATGGTCAAATACGTGTTCCAGCAACACAACCTCAACTTCACCGTCACCCTCGAAGCGGGCGGCTGGGAAGTCATCAAGAAATACGTCGAGCTCGGCATGGGCATCTCCATCGTCACCGACATCTGCCTCACCGGCAGCGAAAAGCTCGCACGCATCCCGCTCAAGCAATATTTTCCGCAACGCGGCTATGGCTTAGTGTTGCGCAAGGGGAGATTTTTATCGCCACAGGCAAGGCGGTTTGTGGAGATATTGAATGAAGTGTATGGGCATGAGGCAACGTAGACGGAGGTCAAACCTTGGTACCCTCCCAGCATAGCTGGGGGAAACCTCACTGAATTATTTCGCCAATACAATCCTGATATCTCTATTACGCAAAGTATAAATTTGCACCGAACTGCCATCGAAAATGGCAGCATACCTTTCCGAAGCAACAACCAATATCCCCGTAGCAATAGGATTTCCTGCTTCTAAAATCTGAGCACAACCAAACATCTTGCTTTGGGGAGCACACATTGCTGGCTGCCATTCGTCTTTGATTTTTTTTGCAGCCTCTTGACCTTTGCTATACCCAATTAGTCCAGGAGAAATTACGAGTATCAATAGATAAAGAATCCCAGCTATAACTAACACAGGAAATGAGGAAACCAAGTAGGCTGGTGCTGCTACGGAAGTAACAAAACGCAAAGTAATCTTCCCTCGCTTATGTAACAACCAATTTGAACACCAGAGATAAAGCCTTGGCCATAACCTTGATCTATGCCCCCAATACCTCACCGCAAAGAACACAAGAACTAACAGCATAACGAATACACAAACAAGCTTAATCAGCCCATCAGGAATAGCACCTACAATCTTTAATACGAACTCAAGAAATACTAGGTATGCAAGCCCAAAATATTCCTGTGGCGCCTTGAAAAACATCAGATGCTCAATCGAAAAACTGTCCAAATATCCCCAATCGTAGGCATACCCAACGAAATATATCCATGGCGCTAATAAGGCAACAATGAGCGCCGTAACTTGCAAATATTTATAAATCCGCTCCATTTACTCCGACACCCTCAACTTGAAATCGCAATACCTGGATTAGATTCGCAGATGAAATCAACAAGCGCATGAATTTGTTTTTTCATATCTAGTCGACTGAAATCAGCCCTGTAGTTTTCAACTATATATTTGGCAACCCCTACTTTCGATGCCTGCGAATCTTTTCCATTTTTTGTTTTAATCAACAGCGTATTTTCATATTGACCAAAAGCTGACTTGCACTTGGCACTAGGATGAACTTTGGCTATGGCGTCTTTTATGCATTCAGAACCCATATAGTTTTCAATTTCACGACCTTCCGTTATCCACGCATGACCAGGGCCGGCATCAAACTCTTCTCGCAAGCGCCTCTTAGTGTCATTGATGCGAGCGCCCTTCTTTTCTTTATCACTATCAATCACGATTACTCCACGCCGATTTAGACGACGAAGAGATATAAATTGCTTAAGGGATTCATCCATATCATCACCGGACAAGTGAGAAGCAAGCCGCCCACCATAAAACATAACGGAGTAATGAATGCCCTCAACCAGCTTCGGAGAAAGACTGCTAATCCAGTGATTAATATAGATACGATCAGAAGGACCTTCGACCCATATCAGGCAATTTGATTGCAAAAGATCAGATGGGTGATAACCAAGATCTTCGCAAATTTCAGAGCGCTGTTTATCAGATGTCGAGCGCTCAACGATTGACTGTCCCTGCTCCATTTTTACGTGATAAATCTCAGCACTTGGCGTATCCATAAGTGCAGCAGAATGAGTGGTAACGAAATACTGGTTGTTAGTCGCATCTAGTAGATAACGGACTAGCTTCTTTTGGAGAATGGGATTTAAGTGAAGCTCTGGCTCTTCCATACAAATAACAGTCTGTTCAAGAATCGTTGCCGCTGCCGCAAGAATAATGACCTCATGTATTCCGGTTCCAAGCGACTCAAGAGGAAGTGTTTTACCATTTATATGGACGTGTATCGTGTCACGAGCATGCGGAATCTCAATCTCAGCGGAATCGTTATCTATAACGTTACGCAAGAATTCATTGATCTGTTGGAACTTCGCTTTATCTTTCTGATTGAGCACATCAGGATTTTGTAATTTGGCCAATCTCTCAATTATCCCCTCCCCGCTAAACTCATCCGAAACAGTTCCATGCTTACCAATCTGCCGGATAGCTGGAATCATTTTCACATTGATTGGTTTGAAATCTGGGGTTAAGCGTGCCAGCGTCTCTGAAAACCATGTTCGCCGTTCACCACCTCTCATATTTAACAGATGTCCCCAGAGAACATTCAAATAGTGATCTGGTATCGTTTTAAATGCCTCAGCCCAACCATTAGGTAGCAACTTCTTGTTCTGATCAAAATAAAACCATACTTCATCAACCGTACCATCTAGCTCTGCTTTCTTTTGAAAAGCGCCTAACACCCATGACAGCATATGATGACGATCACCAGTGTTAGGTGGAAATTTTTTATCCATTTCATTTGTGAACGCAATTCGTTGACCTTGTTCATTTTGGCCAATAGGGATTGATGTCCCCGTGATAAAGGCAGATGTTTGGGGAATATGGCGATCAAGTGGAGTTAAATTTAACGCCCTATTTTGACCGTTGGACAAATAGGGATATACATCATGAATAAATCGAAGGACGTTTGATTTTCCACTGTTGTTTTGACCAATGAATAGATTAATTCGTGACAACTTTCTGAAGTGCTGAACTTTATCCCCGAAACTTCTGAAACCGCCTATGGAAAATGAGGTTAAAGGAAGATTTAATTCATTCATATGACCATCCCAAACTCAACACGATAATGTGGACTAAACAGCGCGACGGCGAAACTTATAGGAGTTTTTCGCACTGCTTCATGAATGCAGCGCACGCATCGCCGCATCAGGTTCTTTCTCCACGATAGTCAGCAATGCCGCCGCTGCACCCGTCGGTTGGCGGCGATTTTGTTCCCAGTTTCTAAGGGTCGCGACTTTAACGCCGATGAGTTGTGCGAATTCGCTCTGACTCAACCCGACCTTGGCGCGAATGGATTTCGCGTCGGGCGCACTGATCTCCGTCACTCTTCCGGGGGCTATTTCTCCACGGCGAATGGCGGCGGCTTCTTTCAGGCTTTGTTTGAGGTCTTCAAAAAGTGTCTTGTCCATTTTTATAGCTCCTTCACCAGTTTGCGCAACAGTGCGGTTTCTTTATCGGTCAGGTTGTCCTTCACGTTCTTGGGGTAAGCCACGAGCATCAGTAACTGGTCGTCTTCGGTAATCCAATAATAGATAATCCGTATGCCGCCGCTCTTGCCTGTCCCTGCACGCCTCCAACGGAGTTTGCGGATTCCGCCACCGTCTTTGATGAGGTCACCCGCATCGGGACGTTTGACCAATTCCTCTTGCAGCTTTGAGTATTCGTCATCGTCCAACAGTGCTGCGATCAAACGCGTAAAGGTGGGTGTCTCAACAAAAATCATGAGCAAACTATACGCCAATGGCGCATATCGTCAAGGGATTAAAAGGGGCTGAGCTCGAAATAACTTCCTGAGTTAAACTTGCCCCAAGAATAATTGCATGAAGAGGGATGCCATGAATATCGCCCTGCAAGAATTGCCCGTCGAAGAACGCATCAAGATGGTCGAAGATATTTGGGACAGCATTGCCGCTGATAAGAAAGTATTGACGCTTTCCGCCGAACAAAAAGCCGAGCTTGACCGGCGTTTGAATGCTTATGAGGTCGATGGGAATCGCGGGCGTTTAGCGACTGAGGTAATGGCCGACATTCGCAAAAAGTTGTGATGTTTGAGATTCGTCTCCGTCCAGAGGCGGAGCTTGATTTGTAAGATGCCGCGCTTTGGTACGAAGAGCAAAGCACAGGACTCGGTCACCAGTTCCTTGATGCGGCGATGGCAAGCCTGTCCGCAATAGCGGAATCACCTCTGCTTTATCCTGTAGTTCATAGAAACACCCGGCGCACACTGATGCGCCGTTTTCCATTCGGCATCTATTATCGGGTCTAGTCTTCCGCTGTACTGGTTGTGGCAATCATGCACGGCAGTCGAAATCCGCAGCACTGGAAAAGTCGCGGATAAAAGCTTATGTGGGCGGTTCGACATAAAGACTACACGGGAGTTGAAGCATTATTTGGCAAGTTGAATAACTTGACCGCATACTCGCTCGGCGGATTGACGAAGGCCACCGCCATCACTTCCAGACTGCCCACGCCGCTATACACCCACGGAAAGCCGCAGGCATTCAGAATCGTGTTCAGCGACTTCTGCGTGAAGCCGGTTTTGTGCGCGTAGAAATCATTGCCGCTACGCTCGATCTCCACACCGTAACCGTAGATCACATCCCTGACCATGATCGGCCCTGCCGGGGATTGGTAGAGGATGTCGTCGATATCCAGATTTTTTTCGACCACGGTGCGCATCACCTCGCCCATGTCGGGCACGCGGATGAAGGCGAAGCCGTCTGCCTTGAGCACATGCACAAATCCGGCCAGCACTTTCTTGGCTTCGTGGTGATGGTAGTGCTCCAGATTGTGCGAGCAATACACCGAGTCGTATTCGGCGGCAGGCAGCTTCGCGAGCTCGCGCGCATCGCACACGACATCGGGATTGCCGCGCGGATCAATATCCAGCAGCACATGTTCCCATCCGGCATACTCGGGTGGCAGCGGTAATTTTTTGCTGTTGCCGCCCACGTTCAGCACCTTCTTCATATCATTCTCTTTCAAAAAGTCAGTTGGATTTCGGTGGCATTTTAACGGCAAACGGATTGAATTGTTCACGCTGCCGCAGGCAGCGAACCGACGGGGGCGGGTTCGCAATATTTCAGTCTGCGCCACAGCGTGCCATCCGATACCACCGCCAGTTTCATACCCACCGCTTTAAACACAGCCGGCAACGTTTGCAATGACGAATTACCGTTGGCGGATGCCCGCTTGATGTTGACACTCTGTTTTGCAGAGCAATATACTCTGCAAAACAGAGTGCTCAACTCCGGGATACGCTACTCAACCGACAGGTACGCCATGAATTTTTCATTAGCTTTTCTCAAACAGCTTTTTCTGCCGGCCGGCTTGCTCATACTCGCGGGTTGCGCGACCCCAGCGGCTCACCCCGCATTGAAAACCGCAAATGATTTACCGGATTTGATTCCGGTGCGGGATTTTGTGGCGAATCTGGGCAGCAACTGGGGCTACCAGATTTCGCCGGACGGAAAAAAACTGGCGTGGATAGGGGTGAAGGGGATTTCGCTGCACTTTTTCGTCAAAGACCTTGAACGCAACCTCACCCGCACTTTTCCCGCAGGCAATTTCTACGGCGCTTTCGAATGGGCTCAGGATAGCCGGCGCCTGATCTATACGATCCAGCAGGGGGATGAGGATACCGTTTACGTCACGTTCGATACCGAACAGTCCGGCAGCGATCCGCAGGTTATTCCGGTCTCGCCGTGGGGCGGGGTCAGAGCGCAGTTGCTCAGGCAGGTTGCCAATGATCCGGCGCACGTATTGATCGAGCATAACCAGCGCGACAAGTCCGTGTTCGATTTGTACAAGGTCAACATCGACAGCAAAGAATCGAGCCTGATCGCACTGAATCCGGGAAACGCCATCAACGCGCTGATTGATACGCAAGGGGTGTACAGGGGGCGCATCATCAAGCAAGGCGATGCGCTAGCCATCGAGCTGTTGCAAGCGGACGCGGCGACTTACAAGACTGTCTATCAGTGGGCTTCCGGCGACCTGGTGAATGTGCTGAGCATCGCCGACGGCGGCGCTACCCTGTACCTGCTCTCCAACAAGGGACGTGATCGCAGGGTGTTGCTAGAGCTTTCTGCCGCGTCGGGTGCGGAAAAGATTTTGTATGAAGACCCGGCGGTCGATATTTCCTCCGTCTATACGCATCCCGTCACGGGCAGGCCGCTCATTGCCTACACCGAACCGGATTTCCCCAAGGCTGTGCTGCTCGACCCCGCGCTACGCGATTCATTGAAATTCCTGAACAGGCAAACACCGGCGTATATCGCGATCCTCAGCAGCGACCGCCAGTTCCGGCGTATGACCTTTTCCGTATACACGGACAAAGGCTCCGCGTGGTATCTGTACGACATGGCGCAAGATCATGTCGAGCAACTCGGGCTATCCCCCAGTCTGGCACACAAGGATGATCTGGCCGACATGACGCCGCTCGAAATTCGCAGCCGTGACGGCCTTGCTTTGCACGGTTACCTGACTTTGCCCAAGGGGATGCCTGCGCGCCATCTGCCGATGGTGTTGTGGGTGCATGGCGGGCCGTGGTGGCGCGATAGCTGGGGCTACAACCCGGAAGTGCAATTCCTTGCCAATCGCGGCTATGCCGTGATGCAAATCAACTTCCGCGGCTCGCTGGGCTACGGTCGCCGCTTCGAGGAGTTGGCCATCGGCGAGTTCGCGGGCAGGATGCACGACGATCTGCTGGATGCGGTGCAATGGGCGATCGACCGGGGCATCGCCGATCCCGCGAAGGTCGCCATCGCGGGCGGCAGCTACGGCGGTTACGCCACGCTGGTCGGTTTGAGTTTCACGCCCGAGAGATTCGCGTGCGGCATCGACATTTTCGGCCCCTCCGATCTGGTGAAATTGGCCGAAGAATTTCCGCCGTATTGGAAATTCGAAATGGATCGCTGGCATCGCTACATCGGCGACCCTGGCAATCCGTCCGACCGGAAAATCATGCAAAGCAAATCGCCGATTTCCAAAGCGGACAACATCGTCAAACCGTTGCTGGTAGTTCAGGGCGGCATGGATGTCCGGGTGCGCACCGGGCAAAGCGAGGCATTGGTAAACCAATTGAGGCGCGCCAACAAGCCTGTCGAATATTGGTTTATTCCCGGCGCGGGTCACGGCATCACGCACTGGCCGCAGCGTTTGCAGCAATTCAGAATGACCGAGGATTTTCTGGCGGCTTGTCTGGGCGGCAGAAACAGCGGTTTCGACTATTACCAGCTCGGGGCATGGCTGTTTTGATTGCCTCCCGCCCGACAAACCGGCGCAACCCATACGGCCTAAATACCGCAAAGGATATTTCATGCTTCATATTTTTCGAACGAGCCTGATTCGGGCACTTGCCGTCGGCAGCGTGATGCTGCTCTTTACACCGTTTGCCCGGGCTGGCGACTTCTCATCGCCCGCTACCGAGCTGCGCATTTACGAATTTCCCCTGCTGGACTTCCCCTACAACGCCGCTCGTGCGCCCAGCATGCGTCAGTCCCTGCAACTGAGCACGGATTTTTACTATGCGACGCATAACTTCATTCTGGATATGTTCGCGGATGAAAAAACCGGTGCCCGAGGACAGCAAGCGGGTGTCTGGCCTGTATTGGGATTGTTTTTGTTTGATAAGACGGCGGGGTATTTTCCGCCGGGAAACGTCTGGATGCACGAGGAATGGCATAGGGCTGCGCTCGGACAACGCGGAATCGACAGCACCAATAATATTTACCAGTTCAATACGACTACGACATTCATGGTCGCAGATGCCGCGAACCTGAAATTGCATCACCCTCAAGATTTGGTACGCGTATCGACGGCCGGGCTTGAGTCGATGTATGAGCAGACGCTGGAAACCGAAAAACAGGCGTTTTTCAACAACCATCGCCCCTTGATGAACACGCTCGGCATCAGGAATATCCTCGGCAATATTTCTTACATGGATATGTGCGTCACCAACGCAATATCGGGCGGCGATTGCTCCGTCTGGGTTTATGACTTATTTCGCCCCGATGCCCCGACCTATTATCAAAGCACTCAGGTGCTGACGGCGGAAGAAAACGGGTATCTCAAGCAACAGCGCGACCTGTCATTCATCAATCTGGTCGACCCGTTTCTGGTCGGCATAAAAGGCTTCGCCACCCCGTCCGGCGAGTGGTTCTGGAACGCCAATCTGCGCCATGAACTCACGCCCTTCGGCTATACGATAGCGGGCAACGTGTTTCTGAAAGCGCGTGACGGTTTGGATATTTTCGGCACGCTGCATATGTACCGCAACGATACGGGCAGCTATCCCGGAATTGACGTCACACTGCCGCGCTACCCCGTCAATGCGTTGGGCAAATCCGCACACCTTACCCCGCGTGTCGCCGTATGGATGCAACCCGAGAATTTGATGTTTCGCGACACCGCAGCCAAGGCGGGGGGCTTGATGTCCGTCCGTCTTGATATTCCAATCGCGTCCGGCTGGAATGTGTACGGCGAACTGGAAAGCAAAACTCCCGGCTGGGTCGCCGCCAATGAATATTTGCGCAACAATTTCAGTGTGCGGCTGGGCTTGTCATTGGCGACGGAACATCAGGCGCGCTGGCGCACTGCCGCAGTTAAGGCCGCCGAGTAATACCATGCGCGCTCACCACTTCAGGAAACGGTTATGACACAGCACTCCGCGCGTCAACTCGACGCCATTCATTCCATGCTCTCCGCCGGACAGCGCAATCTGCGTGTCGAACGGCACAGTTTGATTTTGTGGGGTTTAACGTGCGGCGTTTTATTGTTTATCAGGGATGACATCTTCACGGCGGCTCAATTCCCCGCACTGGAAATGCAAGCCCTCGCCTGGTTGGTTCTGCTGACGATCGTCGTGTCCGGCATGTCGCTGCTTGATTGGCATCTCACCCGCCACATAAAACAAGCGCGCAATGAAACCTGGTCATTCATTCACCGGCAAGTGCTTAAAATTCTGTGGCTACTGATGACCATCGGCATCTTGTTTACGTTCGCCACATTTTTTCTGGGGGGCGCGCATCTCACCGTCTCGGTATGGGTCGTGCTGTGCGGTATCTCGCTCTATGTGCACGGCCTGTTTTCGGAGGAGCTGCTGGAATGGATCGGCGTGTTTATCATCGCCATCGGGATCGGCGTATTGGCGTTGCGCCTGAATTACACCGACATCAAATGGGTTGCCTCTTCGACACTGGGCATCGGATTGCCGCTGTTGGCATTCATGCTGGATCGCGGCAACGCGCGCCCAGCCTGGTTTCGTTTGGCGCAATCGCTATTCTGGCTAATCTGCGTCTTAACCCCACCCCTGTTGGCCCATCTATGGAAACTCTAGACCCTTTGCTACACCAGCCCTTGCGCACCCAGCTTGCCGCCTTTCTGGCGGGAGCGGGTGAAGCGACGTTCGCCGAACTTAAGCGCCAGCTTGATGTTTCCGACGGCAATCTGGATTCGCATCTGAAAAAACTTGTCGCCGCCGATTATGTTGCGGTGCGCAAAGACGACAGTACCGGACGCATCCAAACCTGTTATGCGCTGACCAAAACCGGCAAGGCGGCGTTAAAAAAATATGTTGTTACCTTGCAGGCCATGCTGCCCTTGGCAAGCGCAAGTCCCGTTAAAAATGCGCGTATAGGCAAGTTGCAAAAATCCTGAAGCACACTCGGCCCAACGCGCATCCCGGCAATTTCTCACCGCTCGAGATTAAGCTCCTGCATCAACTGCACCGATAGCTCTTCAATCGACTTCGCGGTGGTATCGAACCATTTGATCCCTTCGCGGCGCATCATTTTTTCTGCGGCGGCAACTTCGTAGCGGCAGTTTTCCAGCGAGGCGTATTTGCTGTTGGCGCGGCGCTCGTTGCGGATGCGGTGCAATTGTTCGGGGGAGATGGTCAGGCCGAACAGTTTGCCGCGGTAAGGCTGCAATCTGGACGGCAGGTCGCCGCGCTCAAAATCTTCCGGGATCAGCGGGTAGTTGGCGGCCTTCAAGGAAAACTGCAAAGACAGGTACAAACTGGTCGGTGTTTTGCCGCTGCGCGATACGCCCACGAGAATGATGTCGGCATTCTTGAGGTCGGCATCCGACACGCCGTCGTCGTGCGCCAGCGCAAAATTCATCGCGGCGATGCGCGAGTTGTATTCGGGATTGGCATGCCCGTGCGAACGCCCCACGGCGCGCGAATAGCGGGCGCCGAGTTCCTGTTCCAGCGGCACGATGAAGGCATCGAACAGGTCGATGAAGAACGCGTTGGCCTGATGCAGAATGGCACTGTAATCGGCGTTGGTCTGGGTCATGATGACGATGGGACGCAAGGGCTCGCGCGCGCTCACCTCATTGATGCGCACCAAACAATCCCGAACTTTTTCCTCGTTATCAAGAAAGGGAAAACGCATCGGGCGAAATTCCGTGCCCTCGAACTGGCTCAGCAAACCGTGCCCCAAGGTTTCGGCGGTGATACCGGTGCCGTCCGACACGTAAATCACGGTGCGTTTTTGACTGGTCATATTCACTATCCTGAATGAGTTCAGTTACACAAAATCATTACATCAAAACCGGCTCGCTCCTACAAACCATCAAACCTATTCCGCCACCTTCACCGCCACACCCAGCAAGCGAATACGCCCCGCGAAGCTTTCCATCTGCTCTCCAGATAGCGCGCTCAAGCGCGGCGCTTCGGCTTGCATGGAGGGGCGGGCAATACCGTAGAGCAGCACGCCTTGCGGCCTGATGCCTTGCTGCAACAGCGCGCTTAAAAATTCCAGATAATCGTCTTCGTCCTGTTTGTCCGGCGCATGGCCGTCCAGCGCAAACCAGCAGGTTTGCAGCCAGGTATTGGGGCAGCAAGTGATGGCAGCGATCAGATTGGCACGCACTTTATCCATCGTGCTGCGCGTGTCGTTGGTGCGCGCCATGCCTTGCTCGCTGGCGCGGTCGAGTTTGAACCACACTTCGCCGCCCAGTTGCGCCATCCGGCGCAAGCCTTGCTGCACGTTGTCGCGGTGCAACTGGCTGCCGTTGGTGATGAGCACGAGCTTGAGATGTTCGGGCAAAGCCAGTTCGCGCTTGAGCTTGGCGATCAGCTCGATGACTTGCGCGAACTCCGCCGCGCTGGTCGGTTCGCCGTTGCCGGAGAGCGCGATGTCGTTGATGCGCCGCGCGCCTTCCGGTACGCGGGTTTGCATGAAATCGCCGTGCAGCAGTTCGTGCAAAAAGCCGCGCAATTCTTTTTCCAGCAGCGGCAAATCGACGGGGGGAGCGCTGCCGAGTTTGAGGTCGGGCACTTGGCAGTAGATGCAGCGCCAGTTGCAGGCGTTGTTGGTGTTGAGATTAATTCCTACTGAGACGCCGCCTGCTCGGCGGGAGATGACGGGGTAGACGTAACGCAAGCCGGCAACGTCGCGACTATGTTCTGTTACCTTGAGTTTGCTTGCATCCACATCGTTCTCAAGATTTGATCAGCGGCAGGTATTGCGCGGGATCAACCGGCTTGCCGAACTTGCGGATTTCGAAGTGCAGCTTGACTTGATCCGAGTCGGTGTTGCCCATCTCGGCAATCTTCTGCCCCTTGCTCACGTTCTGCCCTTCTTTCACCAGAATCTGGTCGTTATGGGCGTAAGCGCTGAGGAAAGTTTTGTTGTGCTTGATGATGACCAGCTTGCCGTAACCGCGCAAACCACTGCCGCTATACACCACTTTGCCCGATGCGCTGGCGACCACGGCCTGCCCCTGCTTGCCCGCGATGTCCACGCCTTTACGGTTGGCGCTCTCGGAAAAATCGGCAATCACTTTGCCGCTCGACGGCATGCCCCATTCCAAATCTTCCTCGTCATCCGCATCTTTCGCGGGTGCGGCTTCCGCCTTGGCTGCATCCTTGCGCTCTTCCTGGATTTTTTCCGCCTGCGCGAGCGCCGTTGCGGAATACGCTATTTTTCCGGCTTTAGGCTGAGACTTGATCCCGCCGGAAGAAAAGGCCGGCTTCGGCGCTACCGGCTTGCTCTCCGCGACTCTTGTCGCGCCGGATACTGGAATGCGCAGCTGCTGGCCGATCTGTATCGCGCCGGGATTGTCGATATTGTTCAACTCGGCCACATCGCGAAAATCGACACCATGCACAAAAGCGATGCTGTACATCGTGTCGCCTTTTTGCACCACGTAAGTTTGCGTTGCGCCACTCGATGCAACGATCTTTTTCTGTGGCACCGGTGCCACCTGTACTGTTGCCGGCTTCCGCATTTCCACGCCGCGTTCCACGATGGGCGCGCGCCGCGCGCTCGGTGCCGCGCAGGCCGCCAGAATGACCGCCGCGCATAGCAGCAACGACCCGCGCAAAACTTTCCCGCTGCCTGATCTGTTTTTCGCCTCACCCGTTCTCATGCTTTTCCCGTCAATATAGGCACGAATTTCACCGCTTCTAGGCGGCTCTCGTGGTAGCCGTTTTCGTCGTGCTCGATCAGCGTGAGTATCTGTTCCTGCGCGCCCAGCGGCAGCACCATTCTACCGCCCACCGCGAGCTGCTCCAACAATGCCTGCGGCACATGCGTCGCGGCGGCGGCCATGATGATGCCGTCGAACGGCGCGATTTCGGGGCGCCCCATCGTACCGTCGGCATAGCTCAACACCACGTTGCGCGCCTGCAATTCTTTCAGCGTAGCCGCCGCGCGTTTGTGCAAAGGCTGGATGCGCTCGACCGAATACACCTCGCGCGCCACCTGCCCCAGCACCGCCGCCTGATAGCCGCAGCCGGTGCCGATTTCGAGCACGCGGTTCAACGGCGCACCGTTGCGCAAAATTTCAATCATGCGCGCCACAATGTAAGGCTGCGAAATGGTTTGCGCATGGCCGATGGGCAGCGACACATCGTCATAAGCGCGCGAGCCCAACGCCTCGTCGATAAAAATATGGCGCGGAACCGAGTTCATTGCCGCCAGCACCACCTCGT
This sequence comes from Gallionellaceae bacterium, assembly GCA_037446005.1. Classification (GTDB taxonomy): domain Bacteria; phylum Pseudomonadota; class Gammaproteobacteria; order Burkholderiales; family Gallionellaceae; genus PALSA-1006. Next base: position 30,614 of record JBBIJL010000005.1, read on the forward strand.
CGCGGATGCCCTGCGTGCGCAAACGCTCGATCATGCGGTTGCGCGTACGCTGCGAAGTCATGCCGATACCGGCGTGCCGGAGGACGTTCATAGCGCTCCTCCCATCCATGAACGCACCGCGTCCATTTGCGCATATTGCGTGAGGTCGATCTGCAACGGCGTGACGGACACGCGGCGGTTGGCAATCGCGCAAAAGTCCGTACCCTCGCCCGCGTCCTGCGCCTTGCCCGCCGCCCCGACCCAATACACCGTCTGCCCGTGCGGGTTGCTGGCCTTCACTACCGGCTCGGCCTTGTGGCGCTTGCCCAGACGGGTCACTTCAATGCCCTGCAAGTCGTCGTATGGAACATCCGGCACATTCACGTTGAGCAACCAAGGTGCGGAATGGGTGTTCTTTTCAAAGCGGCGCACCAGATCAACCACCACGCGCGCCGCCGTTTCATAGTGCGCCTGATCGTGCCCGGAGAGCGAAACCGCAATCGCGGGAATGCCCAGCAAAAAGCCTTCGGTCGCCGCCGCCACTGTGCCGGAATAAATCGTATCGTCGCCCATGTTGGAGCTGGAGTTGATGCCGGAAATCACCATGTCGGGCTGGTAATCCAGCATGCCGGTGACAGCCAAGTGGACGCAATCTGTGGGTGTGCCGTTCACATAGTAAAAACCGCTGGCGGCACGGCGCAGATTGAGCGGGCGGTCCAGCGTCAGGGAATTGCTCGCGCCGCTGCGGTCGCGCTCCGGCGCCACCACCACGACATCGGCAAGCGCGGAAAGATGCGTCGCCAAACAAGCCAGACCGGGAGCGAAATAACCGTCATCGTTACTGAGCAGAATACGCATCTGGACTGGAGTATTTAGGAGTGTCTAGGAGAGGAAGAAAAATGTGAATCGATCTGGTCGGGGCGAGAGGATTCGAACCTCCGACCACATGCACCCCATGCATGTACGCTACCAGGCTGCGCTACGCCCCGAAGGTTTGAATTATAGCAGAGCGGAATATTCCTTGACGAGATTTTAGAGCAAATTTCGAGATACAACATCACGCTTGTAGCAAAGCGAGCACCTCATGGAGTTCGCGACGCAGTTCGTTGACATTGAAAGCTGACTTGGCAACAACTGCCGGTGCAACAGCAACTTCTTCATGTTTGGCCACGTGCTGATCCAAACGGCTACGCGCACCACTGATGGTGAAGCCGTCTTCATAGAGCAACTGGCGGATACGGCGGATGAGCAACACTTCGTGGTGCTGGTAATAGCGGCGGTTGCCGCCGCGCTTCACCGGTTTGAGCTGGGTGAACTCCTGCTCCCAGTAGCGCAACACATGCGCCTTGACCCCGCACAACTCGCTTACTTCACCGATGGTGAAGTAACGTTTGGCCGGGATTGGCGGCAGAGCCGAATTAGGAACGTGCTGTTCCATGATAGGTCTTTTCTACCATGCTCTTGAGCTTCTGGCTGGGATGAAAAGTCACCACGCGGCGCGCGGTGATGGGAATTTCTTCGCCGGTTTTCGGGTTGCGCCCAGGGCGTTGCGGCTTGTCGCGCAACTGGAAGTTGCCGAAACCGGACAGCTTCACGCTTTCGCCCGCTTCGAGCTGCATGCGTATCTCTTCGAAAAATGCTTCCACCATGTCTTTGGCTTCGCGCTTGTTCAGCCCCACTTTTTCAAACAGCAGGTCGGCCAATTCGGCCTTGGTTAATGTAGTCGTCATTACGTCCCCCTAAACTCGCATTTGCGCGCCTTGCTGCTGCAATACCGCCACCAGCCGCGCGATGCTTTTATCAATTTCTACGTCAGTCAAAGTCTTTTGAGTATCTTGCAATAACACACGGAATGCAAGGCTTTTTTTGCCATCTTCCACGCCCTTTCCGCGATACACATCGAACAATCCCAGCTCCACCACGAACGGCGCTTGGTCGGCCTGCAATGCAGTCAGCAAACTTTGTACCGCAACGCTCTCGTCAACCACTACGGCCAGATCGCGACGCACCGGCGGCAGCTTGGAAACTTCGCCAGCCACAGTCACGCGTGCTGCCTGCAAAGCAGTCAATTCCACCTCGAACCAAACCACGGCTTGCGGCAAGTCGTACTGCTGCTGCCATTGTGGATGCAGTTCGCCAATCCAGCCGATGGCTTTGCCATCCAGCAGGATGCGCGCGGAACGGCCGGGATGCGAAGCGGAATGAACCGCCGCCTCGAAGCTCAAGCTACGCGGTGCAAACAAGGCTTCGACATCGCCCTTCACATCGTAGAAATCGACATTGCGCGCGGCAGCGCCCCACTGTTCGGACAGCGCCGCGCCGTAGGCCAATCCGCCCAGACGTTCGTGCTGCACATAGCTGCCCGCTTCGTTGGCGAAGCAACCGCCGATCTCGAACAGACGCACGCGCGGCTGTTTGCGCGCAAAGTTGGTGCGCAAGGCGCCGAGCAAGCCGCCCAGCAAGCTGCTGCGCATCACACTCATCTGGCTGGCGATGGGGTTCTTCAACGCGATGGGCGCGGCATTGCCGCACAGGTCGCGCTCCCACGCCGCTTCGACGAAAGCGTAGTTGATGGTTTCCTGATAATCGCGCAACACCATGGATTGGCGCAGTTTGGCCAAGGGGTGTTGCGCTTCGTCCAGCGGCAGGATGCTCATGCGCGCCTGGATCGGTGCGGGCTGAATTTTTTCGTAGCCGTGTACGCGCGCGACTTCTTCGATCAAGTCTTCTTCGATGGCGATGTCGAAACGGTAGCTGGGCGGTGTCACCATGAACTCGTCGCCCTGCCGCTGGAAGGCCATGCCCAGGCGCGACAATATCTGCGCGATTTCATCCGCCGCCAAAGCGATGCCCAGCACGCGCAGCACGCGCGAGGCGCGCAGCTTGACCGCATGACGCACGGGCAATGCCGACTGCACTTCCGTCACCGCGCCCGCCTGTCCGCCGCAGATGTCGAGAATCAGTTGCGTGGCGCGATCCAGCGC
>JBBIJL010000006.1:0-28655 GCA_037446005.1 Gallionellaceae bacterium
ACATACTTTTCATAGCGGCTTTATCTCCATCGTCGGACGCCCCAACGTGGGCAAATCGACGCTGCTCAACCACCTCATCGGGCAGAAGATCAGCATCACCTCGCGCAAGGCGCAGACTACGCGCCATCGTATCACCGGCATCCTCACCGAGGAGCAGACGCAATTCGTTTTTGTCGATACGCCGGGCTTTCAGACCCAATACCTGAACACGCTGAACAAAGGCCTGAACCGCGTAGTCACCGGCAGCCTGCGCGACGTGAACGTCGTGCTGTTCGTCATTGAGGCGCGCCACTTTGATGAGCGCGACCGCCAGGTGATGAACCTGTTGCCTGCCAACATCCCCGTGCTGCTGGTCATCAACAAAGTGGACAACATGGAGCACAAGAATGAACTGCTGCCCTTCATGCAAGATATCGCCCAAGAGCGCCATTTCGCCGCCATCGTGCCGGTGAGTGCCAAGCATGACAATCAGCTCGACACGCTGCTGGATGCCATTCGTCCCTATCTGCCCGAGGGCGAAAAAATCTACCCGGAAGACGAAGTAACCGACCGCAACGAACGCTTCCTCGCCGCCGAAATCGTGCGCGAAAAAGTGTTCCGCTTTACCGGCGAAGAGCTGCCTTATTCCGTCAGCGTGGTGATCGAGCAATTCAAACTCGAAGGCAAGATGCGCCGTATCCATGCCGCCATCCTCGTCGATAAAGACGCGCACAAAGCCATGCTCATCGGCAGCAAAGGCGAGAAGCTCAAAGAAATCGCCACTCAGGCACGCCTCGATATGGAAAAACTCTTCGACGGCAAAGTCTATCTGGAAGTGTGGGTCAAGGTGCGCAGCGGCTGGGCTGATAGTCCGCAGATGCTGAAATCGCTGGGTTACGAATAACGCGCCATGCGGTTATGGTCGCTGCATCCCCGTTATCTGGATGCGAAGGGATTGGTAGCGTTGTGGCGCGAAGCCTTGTTGGCTCAGAAGGTATTGGCCGGCGAAACCAAAGGATATCGCCACCATCCACAGCTACAACGCTTTCGTGAGCAAACTGATGCATCAGGTGCGATTGCAGTCTATCTGCGTGAAGTGCAGCAAGAGGCGGAACGGCGCGGCTACAAATTTGATGCAAGCAAGATCGGACCTTGCGCGCGTCATGTGAAAATTGCCGTTACGCTTGGCCAGATGCAGTATGAGATGGCGCACCTGCGTGCCAAGCTGGCAGTGCGTGATGCGGCGGCGTTGCGGCGTGGCGAGGGAGTGCACGAGCCGGAGCCTCACCCCTTGTTTGAAGTTGTGCAAGGTGGCGTTGAAACATGGGAAGTCATATCCAAATAGGCAGGGGGCGTTGCTTGAAGAATTGTTTGTTTTTTCTCTTGCGATGCAGATTCAGCGGACAGGTGTTCGTATGAGCGGTGCACAATGAATTCTGGCAGTAAAAATCGCATTCAAGACGAGCTGTCCTTCGTGCTGCACAGCTACCCGTTCCGCGAAACCAGTCTGGTGCTGGAGGTGTTCAGCCGGCAGCACGGGCGTGTACCTTTGGTGGCGCGCGGTGCGCGGCGGCCGAAGTCGGCGTTGCGCGGTTTGCTGATGAGCTTTCAGCCGCTGTCGCTGTGCTGGTTCGGCAAACACGAGTTGCGCACTTTGCACAGCGCGGAGTGGCAGGGCGGGCAGCCGCAGTTGCAGGGCACGGCGCTGATGTGCGGTTTTTATCTGAACGAATTGCTGCTCAATCTCACTGCCCGCGACGATCCGCACGAACACTTGTTCGATTACTACCGGCAAACCTTGCAGCGTCTGGTGCATGAAGAAGACCATGCCGCGACCTTGCGCTGTTTTGAAAAACACCTGTTGCAGGAGTTGGGGTACGCGTTGCTGCTGGAGCATGAGGCAGGCAGCAATGCGCCCATCGAGGCGGGCAAGCAGTACCGCTACATCCTCGAACGCGGTGCGGTGGAGGATAGCTCGCAGGCGACGCAGGGCTTGCTGCTCGCGGGCAAGACCTTGCTGGATATCGCGGCGGACGACTACACTGACGTGAATAGCGCGCGTCAGGGAAAACAGTTGATGCGCATGTTGTTGAACCATCATCTCGGCGGTGTGGTGTTGCACACGCGGGAATTGATTAAGGACTTGAAGAAATATGATTAAACTCGGACTGAATATCGACCACGTCGCCACGCTGCGCCAAGCGCGCGGTGCGCGCTATCCCAATGTGGTGCGCGCCGCGCTGATCTGCGAAGAGGCGGGGGCGGATGCCATCACTTTGCACCTGCGCGAAGACCGCCGCCATATCCAGGATGCCGATGTGGCGACCCTGCGCGGCATGTTGCAAACGCGCATGAATCTGGAATGCGCGGTGACCGAGGAGATGATTAACCTCGCCCTGCGCACCAAGCCGCACGATATTTGTCTCGTGCCGGAAAAGCGCGAAGAGCTGACCACTGAAGGCGGTCTGGATGTGGTGAGGTATTTCGACGCCGTGCAGCGTGCCACGCAACGCTGCAACGAGGCGGGCATTCGCGTCTCCCTGTTCGTCGATGCCGACGAGCGCCAACTGGAGGCTGCCTGGAAAGCGGGTGCGCCTGTGGTTGAGATACACACCGGCAAATACGCCGACGCCGATAGTATCCCCGAGCGCGAAGCGGAACTGGAGCGCATCCGCCGCGCGGCGCTGCATGCGCATGCCCTCGGCTTGCAAGTGAACGCCGGACACGGACTACACTATCACAACATACGTCCCATCGTCGCTATTCCGCATATCGAAGAACTCAATATCGGCCACTCCATCATCTCCGAAGCACTGTTCATCGGCTTGGAGCAGGCGGTTAAAAAAATGAAGGCGTTGCTGGTCGCATGATGCGGGGCAAATCGAAAATGGCCTGCGACCAGCTCAGGCCGAACGGAGCGGCAAAGTGATCTTCGGCATCGGCACCGACATCGTCGCCGTGGCGCGCATCGAAGCCGCGATAGCGCGCCATGGTGCCGCCTTTGCCGAACGCATTTTGAGCGCGCAGGAGTTGCCCGAATACACCGTCCACGCCCATCCCGCCCGTTTTCTGAGTAAACGCTTTGCCGCCAAAGAAGCCTTTGCCAAAGCCACCGGCCAAGGCTTGCGCCATCCGGTGAGCCTACAGCGCATCAGCATCACCCATGACGAACTCGGCAAGCCCGCTTTGCATTTCGACGCGGAGTTGTCCGCCCATCTGCAACAGATGGGCGTGGCACATCATCATCTGAGCATCAGCGACGAGCGCGAAATGGTCGTCGCATTTGTGGTGCTGGAGAAAAATTAAATTCCCGCCGAATATCGCGCCAACAAGCATGGTATCCCCGCCAAAAGCCTTATAATCCTTCCTATTGTTGTCCATCTGAATTTTCGGATTTAACCAATCGGAGTGTTTATGGGAATCGGGCCAGTGATGCTGGATGTGGCGGGCAAAACGCTCACCGCAGAGGATGAAAAACGTTTGCGCCATCCGCTGGTGGGGGGCGTTATTTTATTTGCGCGCAACTACGAATCGCCGAGCCAGCTTGCCGAGCTGACTGCCTCGATCCGTGCCGTGCGTACGCCGCCCTTGCTTATTTCGGTCGATCACGAAGGCGGACGCGTGCAGCGTTTTCGCGAAGGTTTTACCAGAATCCCGCCGATGCGCGAACTTGGCAAGGTATGGGATGCGCACCCGAAACGCGCCAAACATCTGGCGGAGCAGGCGGGCTGGGTATTGGCGGCGGAGTTGCGCGCGCACGGGGTGGATTTCAGTTTTGCGCCGGTGCTGGATGTGGACTACGGCGCCAGCTCTGTGATCGGCGACCGCGCTTTTCACGCCGAGCCGCAGGCTATCGCCGAGTTGGCGCACAGCCTGATGCTCGGCATGAAGAAGGCGGGCATGGCCACGGTGGGCAAACATTTTCCGGGGCACGGCTTCGTCAAGGCGGATTCGCATCTGGAGATTCCCGTGGACGAGCGCGACTTTGCCGACATCGAAATGTGCGACCTGATCCCGTTCCGCCAGATGGTGGATTTCGGCCTCACGGCAGTGATGCCCGCGCATGTGATCTATCCCAAGGTCGATCCGCATCCGGCAGGTTTTTCCAAAGTGTGGCTGAAAGACATTCTGCGCGGCCAACTCGGTTTCGAGGGCTGCATTTTCAGCGACGATCTCTCCATGGAAGGCGCGACGGTGGCGGGCGGTATCGTGCAGCGCGCGGAAGCGGCGCTGCACGCCGGTGCCGACATGGTGCTGGTATGCAACAAGCCGGAGTCGGCGGACGAGCTGCTGGGCGGCCTGGTGTGGGAGATGTCCGCCACGAGCAAGGCCAGGCTGGCGCACATGCGCGGCCACCATCACCCCGATACGCTGGTGCAATTGCATGAGAACGGGGAGTACGTGAAGGCATTGCATGAAATTGCCGGTATCGGCAGCGTTAGCGGCGAGCTGGCTTTAGTATAATCAACCCATAGCTTCAATCGGTGTCGCGACATGAGTGAATTGCAAATCGGTTTATTGACCATCGGTATCGTGGTGGTGCTCGGGGTGTACGGTTACGGTTTCTGGCAGCAGAGGCAGTACCGGCGCAAGTTCGGCGGCACCTTCGGCGAGCAGCGCGAAGACGCCTTGTACCATTCCGCTCCCTCGATGGGGGCGGCGGCGGACGTGCTGATCGAGGAGGAGGTGAATACGCTGGAGCGGCACGAATCACAACAGGCGGATGCGGACGATGAGATTTGCGCTTTACTGGGGGCGGCGACGGATTTTGTGGTCGCTATCACGCTCAAGACGCCGCTCAATAGCGATGTGCTTGCGCCGCTGTGGGCGCAGCGTTTCGATTTCGGCAAACGCATCAATGCGTGCGGTTTGAATGCGGCAACGGGGCGCTGGGAGCGCCTCATTCCTGACAGTCATCCTTCATACAGCGCGTTCAAGATCGGCCTGCAACTGGCCGACCGTTCCGGCCCGGTGAGCGAGACGCGCCTGACCGAATTTCACGATGTGTTGCGCGAGGTCGCCGCGCAGGCGCAAGCGGAGATCGTGCTGCCCGCCGTTGCCGGCGCGATCAAACAAGCCAAAGAGTTGGACGAGTTCTGTGCCGGGGTGGATCAAATGATCGGCCTCAATATTTTGCCCGGCGGCGACCGCCTGCTGTTCGGTAGCGAAATCGCGCAGGTGGCGGAACGCCGCGGCCTGCAATTGCAGGCCGACGGCACATTCCATTTTTTGAACGAGCACGGCCTGACCTTGTTCAGTCTGGGCAGCATGGACGGCGCGCTATTCCAGCACCACACCCTCACCCAGATGCGCGTGCACGGCCTGACCCTGTTGCTGGATGTGCCGCGCGTGGAACGCCCCGCGTACCGTTTCGACGAAATGGCCGTGCTGGCGCGCGAACTGGCCATGGATTTGAAGGCCGGCCTGGTCGATGACCACCGCGTCTCTCTGGGCGACGCCGCCATCGCGCAGATCCGCGAGCAGGTCGCTGCGGTCGAGGGACGCATGCTGGCCGGCAAGGTGGTGCCGGGCAGTGCTCAAGCGCTTAGATTGTTTGCCTGATGGTGACTCAAGAAATATCACGCCGCGCAAAATATTTGCGTGACGAAATAAAATTTCACGAACATCGCTATTACGTATTGGATGCCCCGGTCATTCCCGATGCGGAATACGACAAACTGTTCCGCGAACTGCAAGCTCTCGAAACGCAACATCCCGAACTGCTGACGCCCGATTCGCCCACGCAACGCGTCGGCGGCAAGGTGCTGGACGGCTTCTCGCCCGTGCGCCACGCGGTGCCTATGCTATCCATCCGCACCGAGACCGATATCAGCGACGAAGGCGCGCTGGCATTCGATGCGCGCGTCCGGCGCGAGTTGGGATTGAGCGAGTCCGACCCGCAACTTGAATATCTCTGCGAATTGAAATTCGACGGTCTTGCGATCAACCTGCGCTACGAGCGCGGCGTATTGGTACAGGCCGCCACGCGCGGTGATGGCGAGACGGGCGAGGATGTGACGCAGAACGTCAAGCATGCCATCCATCAGATCCCGTTGTCGTTGCAGGGCGAATATCCATCTGTTCTGGAGGTGCGCGGCGAGGTGTATATGCGCCGCGATGATTTCGAGAGATACAACGAACGCCAGCGCGAGCTTGGATTGCCTACCTTGGTCAATCCGCGCAACGGTGCGGCGGGCAGTATTCGCCAGCTCGATCCGGCATTGGCCGCGAAGCGTCCGCTGTCGTTCTTCGCCTATGGCTTGGGCGAGGTACAAGGTTGGGCTTGGCGCACGTCGCATCAGGAAGTATTGGGGCAGTTGGCGGTCTGGGGATTCCCTGTCGATAAAAATTATTGCCTTGCAAGCGGTGCGCAAGAGCTAGTGGCATTCCATCGCAATATCGCCGCCAAGCGCGATAGCCTGCCGTTCGACATCGACGGCGTGGTGTACAAGGTCAACGACCTCAAGCTGCAAGCCGAACTCGGCTTCGTCTCGCGCGAGCCGCGCTGGGCGGTGGCGCACAAATTTCCGGCGGAAGAGCAGCTCACCGTGTTGCGCGACATCGAGATACAAGTGGGGCGCACCGGCAAGCTCACCCCGGTCGCCAAGCTGGAGCCGGTATTCGTCGGCGGTACCACGGTGAGCAATGCCACGCTGCACAACGAAGACGAGATCCGCCGCAAGGATGTACATATCGGCGACACGGTGATCGTGCGCCGTGCGGGCGATGTGATCCCGGAAGTGGTGGGTGTGATTCGGGAGCGGCGGCCTGCGGATGTGCGGCCTTTCGTGATGCCGACGAGTTGCCCGGTGTGCGGCAGCAAGGTGGTGCGCGAAGAGGGCGAAGCCGATGCGCGTTGCACGGGCGGCTTGTTCTGCGCGGCGCAGCGCAAACAGGCCATCCTGCATTTCGCCGGACGCCGTGCCATGGATGTCGAGGGGCTGGGAGACAAACTGGTGGAACAGCTGGTGGATGAGCACATCATCCGTTCGCTGCCGGACTTGTATCGCCTGAATGTGGCGACGCTGGCGGCGCTGGAACGCATGGCGGAAAAGAGCGCGCAGAACATCGTGGCGGCGCTGGAGAAGAGCAAATGCACCACGCTCAACCGTTTCCTGTTTGCGCTGGGCATCCGTCACGTCGGCGAAACCACCGCCAAAGATTTGGCGCGGCATTTCGGTAAACTGGACGTCATCATGCAGGCCGATAATGAGCGCCTGCTGGCCGTGCCGGACGTGGGGCCGGTGGTGGCGCAAAGCATCGTCGATTTTTTCGGCGAAGCGCATAACCGCGAAGTGGTGCAGCAGTTGCGCGCGCAGGGCGTGTGCTGGGAAGAGCATGACGGCGTGAGCACGGAGCCTTTGCCGCTGTCCGGCAAGATCTTCGTGCTCACCGGAACGCTCGCCAGTTTGAGCCGCGATGAGGCAAAATCGCGGCTGGAAGCGCTGGGCGCAAAAGTGGCCGGATCGGTGTCGAAAAAGACCGACTATGTGGTGGCCGGAACCGAGGCGGGCAGCAAGCTGGATAAGGCACGCGAATTGAATGTGCCGGTGTGGGATGAGGCCGCATTGATCGACCAATTGAAAGAGTGTGAAAAACTATGAAACAGAAAATCACCAAAGCAGTGTTCCCGGTTGCCGGTATGGGCAGCCGCTTTCTTCCCGCCACCAAGGCAACCGCCAAGGAGATGCTGCCGGTGGTGGATAAGCCGCTGATCCAGTACGCGGTGGAAGAGGCCGTGGCGGCGGGCATCACCGACATGGTGTTCATTACCGGGCGCAACAAGCGCGCGATCGAAGACCACTTCGACAAAGCCTACGAGCTGGAAGCCACGCTGGAAGCGCAAGGCAAGACGGCCTTGCTGAAAATGGTGCAGTCGGTTGTGCCCAAGCACGTGAACTGCATTTACATTCGTCAATCCGAACCGCTGGGTCTGGGGCATGCCGTGCTGTGCGCCAAGCCCGTGGTGCAGGACGAGCCGTTTGCGGTGATTCTGGCCGACGACCTGATCGACGGCGAGCCTTCCATTGTCAAACAGATGGTGGATGTGTTCGCGCAGCATCAGTGTTCCATACTCGGCGTGCAGGATGTGCCGCGCGAACACACCAAACAATACGGCATCGTCAGCAGCACTAATCTGGAAAAGGATGTCGAGCGCGTACACGGCATCGTGGAAAAGCCCAAGCCCGAAGTGGCGCCGTCCACGCTGGCCGTGGTTGGGCGTTACATTCTCACGCCGCGCATTTTCCATCATCTGGAAAACATCAAGCCCGGCGCGGGCGGCGAGATTCAACTCACCGACGGCATCGCCGCATTGATGCAGGACGAGCAGTTGCTGGCCTACCGTTTTAACGGCACGCGCTATGACTGCGGCTCCAAGCTGGGTTACTTGCAGGCGCAAGTGGCCTATGGTTTAAAGCACGACGAACTGCGCGCGGATTTTGCCGCCTACCTGAAATCGCTGTGATGATTTCCAACCGGCAAGCACGCGAAATTTTGAGCAGCGCCGAATTGCTGTTTTCGGCGGAGCAGGTGAATGCCGCGGTGCATCGCGTTGCGCGGGAGATCAATGCGGTGCTGGCCGACGAGCACCCTCTGGTGCTGTCGGTAATGGGCGGGGCGGTGGTGTTCACCGGGCAATTGTTGCCGCTGCTCGACTTCCCGCTCGAGTTCGATTATGTGCATGTCTCGCGCTACGGCAATGCACGGCAGGGCGGCGAGATGCACTGGAAGGTGGCGCCGCGCGAGAATGTGCGCGGCAAAACGGTGCTGGTGGTGGACGATATTCTCGACGAGGGGGAAACCATCGCCGCGATCAAACAGCGCGTGTTGGAACTGGGCGCGACGCGTTTCTACAGCGCGGTGTTCGCGGATAAGGATCACGGCAAGGACAAACCCGTCCGCGCCGATTTCATCGGCATGACCGTGCCGGACCGTTTCATATTCGGCTACGGCATGGACATACACGGCGCATGGCGCAATCTGCCTGCGATTTATGCGGTAAAGGAAAACTAATATGCTGGCAATTATCGGCGGTACCGGTCTCGACCAACTCGACGACCTGAAAATCACGCACCGGCAGGTGATACGCACGCCCTACGGCGAACCTTCCGGCGCGCTCACGTTCGGCACCATCAACGAACACGAAGTGATGTTCCTCGCGCGCCACGGCTACGGTCACACCATTCCGCCGCATGAGGTGAACTACCGCGCGAACCTGTGGGCGCTGTACGAGCAGGGCGCCAAGCGCGTGATTTCGGTCGCTTCGGTGGGCGGCATCCGCGCCGATCTCACTCCCGGCGTCGTGGTCGTGCCCGACCAGATCATCGACTACACCCACGGGCGGCCATTCACCTACTTCGACGGCCGTGAACGGCCTGTCACGCATATCGACTTTACCCACCCGTATACGCCCGAATTGCGCAAACAGATTCTGGCGGCAGCGGAACTGGCCAAAGAAAAATGTCTGGACGGCGGCGTGTACGCGGCCACGCAGGGGCCGCGTCTGGAGACGGCGGCGGAGATCAACCGCCTGGAGCGGGACGGCGCGGATATGGTGGGCATGACCGGCATGCCCGAGGCCTCGCTGGCGCGCGAACTGGGGCTGAGCTACGCCGCGATTGCCGTGGTGGTGAACTACGCGGCCGGGCGCGGCAATAGCCGCGACGGCATCCATCTGGAAACGATCAGCATGATCGCCGAGCCGGCCATGGCTAGGGTAAGAAGCATACTGGGACTGGTGGTGGAATCCGATGCCGGTTAGGAAGATATTGCGCATGGGCGATGCGCGTTTGCTGCGCCGCGCCGAGGAAGTGACTTCTTTCGACAATGCGGAGTTGCAGGATTTGCTGGCCGATATGCGCGACACCATGCGGGCGCTGGACGGCGTGGGGCTGGCCGCGCCGCAGATCGGCATCAACCGGCGCATCGTGATTTTCGGCGTGGAGAGCAATCCGCGTTATCCCGATGCCGAGGTCGTCCCCGAAACGGTGCTTATCAACCCCGTCATCACGCCGCTGTCCGCAGCGCAAGAGGAGGGTTGGGAAGGCTGCCTGAGCGTGCCGGGAATGCGCGGTCTGGTGCCGCGGTTTACGCATCTGCGCTATCAGGGGAACGATGAGTTCGGCGCGCTGATAGACCGCACCGTGAGCGGGTTCCATGCGCGCGTGGTGCAACACGAGTGCGACCATCTGGACGGCATCCTCTATCCGATGCGCATTGCGGATATGCGCAATTTCGGGTTCAGCAGCGAGTTGTTTCCCGATGCCGACGTGCGGGACGAATAATGCGAATCATTGAAGCAAACGAATCCCATGTGATCCGCAATTTGTTGATCGCGTTTGTGGTGCTGCTGCTGGTGCTGCTCACCGGTACGGTCGGTTACCACATCCTCGGCGGCGACAAGCATTCCTGGCTGGATTGTTTTTACATGACGTTCATCACGATCTCGACCATCGGTTACGGCGAGATCGTCGATGTCTCCGGCTACGAGTACGGCCGGCTATTTACGATCTTCATCGCGGTCACCGGGATCGGCGTGCTGGGTTATGTGCTGTCCACGCTCACGGCATTCACTTTGGAAAACGACCTTAACGAATCTTGGCGGAGAAAGAAAATGCAGCAAAAAATCGCGCAGTTGAAAGATCACTACATCGTTTGCGGAGTGGGGCTGGTCGGCAGCAACGTGGCGCATGAACTGACGGCAACCGGGCGTGCCTGCGTCATCGTGGATTCGAATATGGAGACCATCCAGCGTTATCTGGAAACGCATCCGGGGCAAATGTATTTGCTGGGCGATGCCACGGACAACGATTTGTTGTTGGCCGCCGGGGTGATGCGCGCGCGCGGCGTGTTCGCGGTGGCGCATGACGACAGCCAGAATCTGGTCATCAGTCTCAGCGCCAAACAATTGAATGCCAAGTTGCGCGTGGTCGCGCGCTGCCATGATGTGAAAAACGCCGAAAAGACGCGCCGTGCCGGCGCCGACGAGATCGTGTCGCCGGACTTCACCGGCGGCTTGCGCATCGTCTCGGCCATGGTTCGCCCGCATGTGGTGTCGTTCCTGGACGACATGCTCAAATCCGAGGCCAGCGTGCGCATGGAAGAGATCAACATTCCGGCGGAGTTGTCGGACAAGCCGTTGAGCGTGCTGTACCACGGCAACAAGGATTGTCTGGTGCTGGCGGTGCGCAACAGCACTAAAGATTGGCTCTTCAATCCGCCAGCCAACCATGTTGTGCAGGGCGGCGATGTGCTGATGGTGATGACCAGCCCCGAGGGCAGGCACCGGCTGGAGCAGTTGATGCAGGGCGCCGCTTAACGCGCCTGCGCAAGAATACGGCTGAACTCTGCGGCGATGGCCGCCGCACTGAATTTCCGGTTTACCCGGTCATGTCCCCGGTTCTGGAACTCGCGGCGCAACTGCGCATCGCGTGCGAACGCGAGGATGGCATCGCGCCAGGCCGCCACGTCGCCCACGGGCAGCAATTTTCCCGTGACATCCGGTTCCAGTGTTTCGGGTAGCCCGCCGAGATTGCTGCATAACACCGCCACGCCGCAGGCTTGCGCTTCAATGGAGACGCGCCCGAAAGTTTCGGTGACCAGCGTGGGCGCGGCCAGTATGTCCATCGCGGCGTAATACGGGCGCACATCCGCAGCCCAGCCGTGGCAGACATGGCGGTCTTTGAAGCCGTCGTTTTGTATTTGCGTCTGCAACGCTTGTCCATCCGGCCCTTCGCCGACCCACAGCGCTTTGAGCGTTGGAACTTCCGCCATTGCCAGATGCAAGGCCTCGGCCAGAACGAATATCCCCTTGTCCCGGTGCAGCGCGCCGACAAAACCCACCACGATGTGGTCTTCCGCAAAACCGAATTGCGCGCGGCTGGTTTGGCGCAACGCCGCGTCGGCGCGGAAATATTCCAGATCGAGCGGGTTGTAGAGTATCTGGATGCGCGCCGGATTTATGCCGCGCGCGATGAAGTTGTCGCGCATGAATTGGGAGATGACGATGAAGCGCTGCACCAAGCGCGGGATGAAAAAATGCGTGACCGGACGCAGCGGAAAATCCATGTGCTTGAACAGCGCCACCTTCGCACCGCGCAACCGGCCAATCACCGCGAGCGGCCAATATTCCTTGCTGAAACTGCCGATGATCCAGTCGGGCCGGAATTCGTTGCACGCCTGCCACACGGCACGGATGCCGCGCGGATCGAACGCGTTGCGGAACGTGCCGGTGCGGATATGTACCCCGCTGCCCTGCAAGCCTTGATGGATGGGCGCCCCCGCGAGCACGACTGCCGCCACCTCGTGCCCCTCTGCGCGCATGGCTTTGGCCAGCGTGACAAAGTGGCTTTCCGTGCCGCCGCCACCGCGATTGGTGCCAACGAAAAGTAACTTCATCCGCGCTTGTCCTCGTAATTGCCCAAGAGTTTGAGCAGGAATAAATACGGCATGGTGCTGCCGCTCACCAAAATGCGGCGCAAGCGCAGTGAATCATCGCCAACGCGCGCGCGTCCGCGCTGCGTCGTGGTGGCTGCCGCGAAGCCTGTCTGCCGCACTGCCGCCACCACGCGCGCATCCAGATCGCCGTAGGGGTAGCAGAACTGCGTGACCGGCTCGCCGATCAACGTTTCCAGATCGGCTTTGCTGCCCGCGAGTTCATCCTGCAACTCGGCATCGCTACAGGACGGCAGATGCGGATGCGTGCGCGAATGCGCGCCGACCTCCATACCCGCCGCATGCCAGGCGCGCACCTGCTCGTCGTTCATCAAGGATTTACGCACGTTCAGCGCTGCCGCATCCCAATCGTTGTATTGCCCGCTGCGCTGGCTGATGAAATAACACGTCGCGTTGAAGCCGTACTTTTGCAGTATCGGCAGCGCCTGCTCCAGCGTATCCACATAACCGTCGTCAAAGGTGATAACGGCCACGCGCCCTTGTTTTTCGCCGCGCAGATACGGCATCGCGACGGACATGGAAAGCCCCTGATAACCCAACATCTTCAGCATGAACATCTGCCGTGCAAAAGCACCGGTGCGCACATACAGATTGCGCAACTGTGCCCCTTGCGGAGGTACGCCGAGGTTGTGGTACATCAGGATGGGGATTGTGCTCAATTCGGGCTCTTGCGGTTACGGGAAACATTTCGGAAAGGCCGCCATTTTAAACGAATATGCGGGTGTGGTTGCCGACATAGATGTCGCATGGGGAAAAAGAAAATCTGGTGCGGCTGCCATCATCAGCGTTGTCTGCTCAGCGCTGGGTAGTGCGGATGCCACCTCGATTAGTCCGACTGAGTCTATTCGCAGAACTGCCAGCATTATTTGAGTGATGACAGCTTTCGCCCGTTGCATTTTGTTGTTTGCAGAGGGCGCAATGCCCGTTGGTTATTGCACCCTCTGCGGGCTGCTCAAGCTAATCCCTGATTTCTGCCGGCCCGAATTGCTCGGGAATGACTATGCCCGGTATGTATTGCGCTCCCCACTGCCCCATGGCTTGCAGTATCGGGCCGAGATCCGCCCCCTTGCTCGTGAGGAAATATTCGGCGCGCGGCGGATTGTCCTGATAAAAATCCTTCTTCACGAGTCCTGCCGCCTCTAGCCGCTTCAACCGTTCCGCCAGAATATTGGTCGGTATCGCTTCGGGCGAAGTTTGAAATTCACCATAACGGTGCTTGCCCATCATCAGGTCGCGCACCACGAGCAACGTCCATTTGTCACCCACGATGTCCAGCACATTTGCGATTGGACAGGCTGAGCGATAGTTCTCCGGTAAACAATTTTTGGGGTTGGTTTTGTTCATGGGAAAGAACTTTAATTAAGTCGCTTGCTTTTTGCAAGTTTAATCTATAGCATGTCACTTGTCTTTTGCAAGTTTCTAAAAAGGCGGCATAAAAAAGCGAGAACGAACCTAAAAGCAGTCAACACATAAACATTGAACCCGCAGCTAGGACCGCAAATAACGAAAGGAAACATCATGTCTAACCCCAAAGTTGTAGTCATCACCGGAGTGTCATCGGGAATCGGACGCACCACCGCAGAGAGGTTCGTCAAGCAGGGTTGCCAAGTGTTCGGCACCGTGCGCAATACGGCGAAAGCTCAAGCAATATCAGGCGTCACACTCATTGAGATGGATGTTCGCGACGAAGCGTCGATTGAGCGCGGAATCCAGACCATCATCGCTCAAGCCAAGCGTATCGACGTACTGGTTAACAGTGCGGGCGTAACCTTGCTGGGGGCGACGGAGGAAACGTCGATAGCCGAAGCCCAGACGCTGTTCGATACCAATCTCTTCGGCATCTTGCGCACGGTCAAGGCGGTGCTGCCGCACATGCGCAAGCAGCGTTCAGGACGTATCGTCAACGTCAGCTCGGTGGTGGGCTTTCTGCCTTCGCCGTACATGGCGCTCTATTCAGCATCCAAGCATGCGGTCGAGGGTTTGTCCGAGTCGCTGGATCACGAGGTGCGCCAATTCGGAATTCGCGTGACGCTGGTCGAACCATCCTTTACCAAGACCAACCTTGATCTCAATGCGCCTCAGACGGTCGCCCAAATTCACGACTACAGCAAGGAGCTCGGAGTCGTTTCCCAAGCCATCCAAAACAATGTCCAAAAAGCACCGGCACCTGATGGTGTCGCAACCACGATTGTCGAAGCCGCGCTGGGAGGATGGAAGATGCGCCATACGCCCAAAGGCGAGGCATCTCTTCTGGCCAAGTTGCGCCGCTTCATGCCTGCCGGCCCGGTTGAAAAAGGCCTGAGGAAAACATTTGGACTCGCCTGAATCGACCCCATCTAGCCTGCCGCTAGAACGCTATGATTGTCCAGAGCAGCCAGACCATTGTGTGCTCGCCCGCCGCTTTGAGTGGCTCACATTTGAATGCCTCCGGCTCTGCCGGGGGATTGTTACTTAAGAACGAATCAGAACAGGGAGATGACATGACAGAGAAAAATACCGATCAGATCGCTGACTGGAATGATCAAAGCGGGGAGCGCTGGGTTGCCAACCAGGCCCGGCTCGACGCCATGGTGGCGGTGTTCGGTCAAGCCGCGATTGAAGCCGCCGCGCCCGCCCCGGGCGAGCGCGTGCTGGATGTCGGCTGCGGCGCGGGCGCGTCGAGTCTGGCTCTGGCTGCCCGCGTCGGCGCGGGGGGGCAAGTGCTGGGCGTGGACATATCCGAACCGCTGATCGGCCGAGCGCGCGCGCTTGCGCCACAGGATACGCCGGCCCTGTTCCAGGTGGCTGACGCCAGCAGCGCCGAGCTGCCCGAAGGC
This sequence comes from Gallionellaceae bacterium, assembly GCA_037446005.1. Lineage (GTDB taxonomy): Bacteria > Pseudomonadota > Gammaproteobacteria > Burkholderiales > Gallionellaceae > PALSA-1006. The sequence continues at coordinate 15,252 of JBBIJL010000006.1, forward strand.
GCGTTCGACATTCTGTTCTCGCGTTTCGGGGTGATGTTCTTCGACGATCCGACAGGGGCGTTCGCCCATATGCGACGCGCGCTCCGGCCGGGTGGGCGGGTCGCTTTCGTTTGCTGGCGCGGCGCGGCCGAGAACGATTGGGTGCGCCTGCCGATGGGCGCGATCAAGGGCATCGTCCCGCCGACCGCGCCGTCCGATCCCGAAGCGCCCGGCCCGTTTTCGTTCGGCGACCGGGGGCGGGTAGCGCGCATCCTGACGGCAGCCGGCTTCACCGATATCGCTATCGCGCCCTTTGATGCTTCCGTCCCGTTCGGCGAGGGCGGTACACGGGACGCGGCGAACGACGACGCGGTGAAGATGGCGCTCGAGGTCGGCCCGCTGTCGCGCACGCTCGCTGATCAGCCCGACGACATCCGCGCCCGCGCCTCGGCTGCGGTTCGCACCGTCTTCGCGAGCCTTCCCGGTGAGCGGTCGGTGATGGTCGGCGGCGCGGCGTGGATCGTCATGGCACGCAATCCGGCAAGTTGACAGGGATTAGCAGGGGAGACATCCCCGCGCGGTGGAGCGGGGGAATGTCCGAGATCCGTGAATCACGAGATGCGCCAAAGCTTCCTTAACAGATTGCCGTTTGCTGCGAAGCTACCTCTTCACGCCGGGGCGCGAAAAGCCCGTAGAAATAGCGCCACGTTGGCTTGTACAAGGCGGGCATCCTCGCCGGACTTCGGCTTGCCCAAGCCCAGCAGCAGCCGGATATGCGCGCTTCCTAGAAACAACGACAAGAACTGGTCGGCGGCCTCGTCGGGGGCGGTAATCTTCAGGCTGCCGGCTGCGTTGGCGGCCTGAAGATATTCCGCGACTTGGTGATTGAGTTTTTCCGGTCCCTGTCTGTAGAACGCTTCGCCCGCATCAACATATTCCCCTGCGGCGGCGTACATCAGGCGAAACGCACCCACCGCGCGATCCGAGCGACTTACCTTCAGGAATGACTTCCCAATCAATGTGAGTGCGGCCTCTGGATTGGCGGGATCAAGTGCTTTAGGCGGCAACGAGGCGAAGACCTGATCGGTAGAAACGCCAACAGTTGCCTCGAACAAAGCTTCTTTGGTGGGAAAGTAGCTGTAGATCGTCACCTTGGAAATACCAGACTCCTTGGCGATTGCATCCACACTGGCCCGTGCAAAGCCGCGTTCAATAAATTGCGCCGATGCCGCATCTAAAACCCGCTTCATGCGTTCGGGATCGCGCGGCCTGCCGCGCTTGGAAATATTTTCTTTCATTGTTTACTTGACCGTTTAGTAAATGTATATTAAATTATGTTTACTACATCGTTCAGTATATCAATATTAATGCTTATGGAAAACACCAACAAAACCTCTGTTGCGGCATATCCGTCGGGTGCATCCCTGTTGCTTCTCGTTTCTTTGCTGGGGGGCTGTGCCAGCAATCCCGATGTGCCCAAGCCGGACATATCGCCCAGCCCGGCCTATCTCCACGGCACAGTCTCGCCATCCGGCGATACTCCGGGAGATCTCAAATGGTGGCGGCAATTCGGTGACGAGCAATTGGCGCATCTGGTGGAGCGCGCGGTCGTGGCGAACCACGATATTCGGATTGCGGTAGAGCGGGCAAAGCAGGCGCGAGCCGGGACGGATGCGACAGGTTCGCGCCTGCTGCCGAGTGTGAATGTGGTGGCGTCCGAGTCCGATACCCGCACGAGTTCACCTGCGGCCATCAAACAGGCTATGCCTGATACACGGGCATCGCGCGTTGGCGTGGATGTCAGTTGGGAGATTGACCTGTTCGGCGGCTCTCGCGCTGCGGCAGATGCCGCAAAAAAAGAGGCGGCCGCAGCGGCATTCGGCATTTCGGGAGCGCAGTTGATCGCCGCCAGCGAGGTCGCGCGCCAATATTTCATTTGGCAAGGGGCGAAGCAGCGGCTGGAAATTATTGAGTCGCTGCTGCAAACGCAGCGCGACACGGAGCGTCTGATACGCAGCCGTTATCGGGAGGGCATGGCGAGCGAATTCGATGTCGCCAGAGCCGCCGGCGAAACGCTGAATATGGAGGCATCACTGCCGCAGTTACGCACGCTGATGGTCGTTACCGAGAACCGCATTGCCGTGCTGACCGGCTCGAATGCCTCGCTTCCGGTGCCGGAGCTGCATGGTGCGGATGAATTTCACTGGGGCGTGCCAACAGAGCCGTTTAGCGGCCAGCCTGCGGACTTATTGAGGCGCAGGCCGGATGTGCTCGCCGCCGAACAACGTCTCGCAGCGGAATCATCGCGGCTGGTCGAGGCCAAAGCAAACCGTTTCCCCAAGATATTTCTGAGCGCGCTGTTCGGCACGCAGGCTCTGACACTCAACGACACGCTGAATCTGTCGGCATCGCGCTACTCCAATGTGGCGGGGGCTTTCGTGCTTCCGATATTCAACGCCGGGCGCATCCGTGCCGGAATAGATGCCCAGTCCGCCCGTGAGCGCGAGTTCTTGCTGGCCTATGAGCAGTCAATTCTTGCCGCCATCGAGGATGTCGAAAACAGTCTTTCTGCCTTGTCCGGCGAGCGCCAGCGGGTCGATTCCCTGACGGCAGCGGCGGGCGAGCGCGAGCAGGCTGTTGCACATGCAAAATCGTTGTTCCGGGAGGGGCAAATCGATCTTCTGCAATTGCTCGATGTGCAAAGACTGCAACTCGCAACTCAACTGGTGCTGGCGGAGAGCAACGCGCAGCGCGCAGCCGATTACGTACAACTCTACAAAGCATTGGGCGGAGGCTGGCAGGCATTGCCTGCTCCGGCCAATGCGCAAATCGCGGCAAATTCAACTTCAGGAGGCAAGCAATGATCTCAACCTTTGAACACACACACGCACCGCGTCGTTTGGCGCTGGGTACAACAATCATCCTCGCTCTCACAACGGGGCTCGCCGGTTGCGGGAAGGAAGCGCCGCCGCAAGCGAAGCCCCATCCGATCCTAGTGGTCACGGCTCACAATGCTTATTCGGGAAACGAGCGCACGTTCACGGGCGTCGTGCGGGCACGGCATGAATCCGAGCTGGGATTCAGAACCGGCGGCAAAGTGGTCGCCCGCATGGTCGAAGTCGGCCAGACCGTCACCGCCGGGCAAGCGCTCGCCCGGCTTGATGCGGGCGATTACGAACTGGCCGTGCATGCCGCCGAGGATCAGTTACAGGCGGCGCGGGTGGATGCCGAACAGGCCGCGTCGGACGAGGCGCGTTTCCGTCGCCTGCTCGCCGATCACTCGGTTTCCGTCGCCGACCATGAACGGCAAAAAGCCCGCTCGGATGCCGCAGCGGCGCGCCAAGCACAGGCCTCGCGTCAACTCGAACTGGCACGCAACCGGACGAAGTATTCGACGCTTGTGGCGGAGTTCAATGGTGTGGTGACCGCTATCCGCTTTGAAATCGGGCAGGTGGTCGCCGAGGGGCAGCCCGTCATTACCGTTGCCAATCCGTCCGAACTGGAAGTGGTGGCCGACCTGCCGGAGGAAATGGCGGGAAGCGCGCATGTGCTTGCGGCCACCGCCACCCTGTGGGATGCGCCCGACCAAGCCGTTGCGCTCAAGTTGAGGGAGTTGGCTCCCGCAGCGGCGGCACAAACACGCACCTTCCGGGCGCGCTTCAGCATTCTCGATAACTCGCCTGCTGTCCGCCAAACATTGCATCTGGGCATCACCGCCACCTTGCACTTGGCGGGCAACGGCGGGGAATCTGTCGCCGTGTTGCCTGCCACCGCGATCATCAAGACCAACGGAAAAACAGCGGTGTGGCAGGTGGATGGTTCAGGACAAAAACTCATCGAACAGCCGGTCGATGTCGTGCGCTATACCGACGAGGCTGTGCTGGTGCGCGGACTGGCGGATGGCGCGCGCGTGGTCTCGGTCGGCATTCAGAAGCTCGACGCGGGAATGGCGGTGTTGCCCGTCGAACGTAGCACCAGCGGTATGAATCTGGATTTGCCGACTGTGCAGAAATCTGCGTCGATTGCCGCGGAGGATCGGACGTGAAAAATCGCTTTAACCTTTCCGCCTGGGCTGTTAACCATCAGTCCATGGTGCTGTTCATGATTATTGCCGTCCTCTTGGCGGGCGTGTTTTCGTACACAAAGCTGGGGCGCTCCGAGGATCCGAATTTCAACGCTCCGCTCATGACGGCGGTGGTGATCTGGCCGGGGGCTACGGCACAGGAAGTTCAGGATCAGGTTCTGAATCGCATGGAACGCCGATTGCGCGAGCTGGATAATTTCGACTATGTGAGATCGTTTTCCCGACAGGGCTATGGCGCGGTCACCCTGCACATGAAGGGCGGGGTATCCGGGGCGGCGCTCAAGGAGGCCTGGTATCAGGCGCGCAAAAAGATTGGCGACACGCAGCGCGAATTCCCCGAGGGAGTGCGCGGCCCCTACTTCAACGACGAGTTCAACGACGTTTACATGTCACTCTACGCATTGCAGGGGGACGGGTTGTCGATGGCCGAATTGCAGGAGTATGCGGAAAAGATCAAGGTCGATTTGCAAGCCGTGCCGACTTTGAACAAGGTCGATATTTTGGGCAAGCAACAGGAGAAGGTTTTTGTCGAGCTGTCGACCAAACGTCTCGCGGCGCTGGGCATGACACCGCAGGATGTCATGGATGCCTTGGCCCGGCAGAACATGCTGAGTCCCTCCGGCTCGCTCGACACGCGTTCCGACCGGGTGTTTGCCCGTGTCGACGGCGCTCTGCACAGTGCTGCGGACGTGGCGAAGGTGAGCATCGAGGCAGGCGGACGGCTCGTGCGTCTGTCTGACATCGCGACGGTCAGAGCCGGTTACGAAGATCCGCAGAGTTACACCATCCGGCACAACGGGCATCCGGTGCTGGTGCTCGGCACGACCATGACTTCAAACGCGAACATTCTGAAAGTCGGTAAGGCGGTCGATGAGCGGATGGCGGAGATTCAGGCCAATTTGCCCGAGGGTGTCACACTGGAAAAATACACGGATCAGCCTAAGGTCGTTGAAGAGTCGATCTGGGAATTTGAGCGCTCGTTCCTGGAGGCACTGGCCATCGTGCTGGCGGTCTCCTTTCTGGCGCTGGGACGGTGGTCGGGCATCGTGGTGGCCGCGTCGATACCGCTGGTGCTGGGCATCGTGCTATTCATCATGTATTTGGCGGGCTGGAATCTGGATCGCATCTCGCTCGGTTCGCTCATCATCGCACTCGGCCTGCTGGTTGATGATGCCATCATCGCCGTGGAGATGATGGTGGTGAAAATGGAGCAGGGCTGGGATCGCGTCAGGGCGGCGACCTTTGCCTACACATCGACGGCTTTCCCCATGCTGACGGGCACTATGATTACCGTGGCAGGCTTCATGCCGGTGGGCTTTGCCAAGTCCATCGCCGGGGAATATTCGGGGGGAATTTTCTGGGTTGTCGGTGTCGCGCTGATTGCCTCCTGGTTTGTCGCGATCATCTTCACTCCTTACTTGGGCGTGAAGCTGCTGCCAGCGCACATGGAACACGCCGCGCATGCCGATCCATACGATAAACCGTTCTATGTGCGCCTGCGCCGCTGGGTCGACTGGTGCGTCCACCATCGCTGGAAGGTGTTGGCGGCCACAGGCGCGTTGTTCCTTGTCGCCGGTGCCGGAATGTCGCTGGTTCAGCAACAGTTCTTCCCGACGGCTTCCCGTCCCGAATTGATGGTCGAACTGCGCCTCAAGGAAGGCGCGTCATTTGACGCGACGCAGGAACAGGTCAAGATATTCGAGAAGGTGTTGGCGCAAGACAAGGATGCCCAGCACTTCACCGTCTACACGGGGGGCGGTGCGCCGCGCTTCTACTTGTCGCTGGAGCCGGAGTTGCCCAATCCCGGTTATGCGCAGTTCGTTATCATGACTTCTGGCACTGAAGCGCGGGAGGCTTTGCGCGCCCGCTTGCTCGACTACTTCGCCAAAGACGAGGCACAGCCGCTGGTGCGCGGACGGGTGATGCGGCTTGAGTTCGGCCCACCTGTCGGCTTCCCCGTGCAGTTTCGCGTGATCGGCCCGGATGCCGATGTCGTCAGGGGTATCGCCTATCAGGTGAGAGATATCGTGCGGGAAAGTCCGCTGGTGAAAGATACGCAGTTGAACTGGAACGAGCGCGTGCGCACATTGAAGGTGCGTGTCGATCAGGACAAGGCGCGCCTGCTTGGCCTGTCGTCAGCCGATGTATCCGCCACGCTGCAAACGGTGTTGTCCGGCGCGCCGGTAACGCAAATTCGCCGGGGCGAGGAATTGATCGACGTGGTGGTGCGCGCCGACGGCAGCGAGCGCAAGAAGATGGAAAATCTGGCAGACATCAACCTGTTCTCGCGCACCGGTGCAGTGGTGCCGCTTTCCCAGGTTGTCCGCATCGAGCCCACGTTCGAGGAGCCGGTGCTGTGGCGCTGGAACCGCAACATGGCGCTCACCGTGCGCAGCGATCTTGCCGATGGTGTACAAGGCCCCTATGCCACCGAGCATATCTGGCCGTCGCTTAAACCCGTGCTGGATAGCCTCCCGCCCGGATACCGGATCGAGCAAGGCGGTGCCATCGAGGAGAGCAACAAGTCGAACATTGCGCTGCTCGCCGTTTTTCCGGCGATGTTCCTAGTCACGCTGACATTCCTGATGATGCAATTGCAAAGCTTCTCCCGCGTGCTCATGGTGTTCATGACCGCGCCGCTGGGATTGATCGGCGTGGTACCTGCGCTGCTGATATTCCATGTGCCCTTCGGTTTCGTGGCTTTGCTCGGGGTCATCGCGCTGGGCGGCATGATCATGCGCAATTCGCTGATCCTCGTTGACCAGATCGATCAGGACATAAAAGCGGATGCCCATCCATGGCACGCCATTGTGGAAGCAACGGTGCGACGCACCCGCCCAGTGGTGCTAACGGCTGCCGCCGCGATCCTGTCGATGATTCCCTTGTCGCACAGCGTGTTCTGGGGGCCGATGGCAATCGCGATCATGGGCGGCCTGATTGTTGCCACTGTGCTTACGCTGGGTTTTGTTCCCGCACTTTATGCCGCGTGGTTCAAGGTGCGGCATCCAAATTACACGGGCGATTAGCAGGAGCGCGCACAATGAATGCTTCAGCAAAAAGCAGAAGCTGAAATACATAAACAGCCCGTCCATGAGACGGGCTGTTTGTTTTGGGGAGGTCTGAATAAACCCGTTCGCCCTGAGCTTGTCGAAGGGCGCGCATTGCAATCCGATGATTTGCAGAGTGCCTCCATTCATGGTTCGATAAGCGGAGCGGACTGAAATGGCAGGCAATCCGAGTGTGAGGCTGGCTTGTTGCGACTAACCTATTGGGTTATATTGTGCCATGGAGAAAAAACGTCCCCATTACTCTCTGGATGCGATCCGGCAGATTGTTGTTGAACGCCGGGTCAATGCTTTTACAGCGACCGCCTTGGTAGGCGCTGCGCAGCTCGGCTTGTCGCCGGACGAGGCGGTGGCGACTGTATTGGAGATGAAATCCGGTGCGTTTTACAAGAGCATGACCACGTATGCCGATCACACGATCTGGCAAGACGTTTATCACGTTGCTCTCAAATCCAGACGGGTGGCGTATGTCAAAGTGACTTTGCGTGAGAATGGGATCGTGGTGATCCAGTTCAAGGAGAAATGAAATGAAACACCTTTGCCTAAATTGTGAAGCCGCCGAAATGGTGCGCGCGAAGAAAGACGCGGTCATCGAATATCGCGGTCAGCAAGTCAAAGTTCGTGCTGTGGATGGCTGGCACTGCCCCGAGTGTGGCGAGATCGAATTCGCGGGCAAGGAAGGCGAGCGTTATGCCGCAGCGCTGGAAAAACTGCGCAGCAAAGTGGATACGGCAGAAGCGGAAGAACTCGCGCGCATCCGCAAGAAACTCGGCCTCTCCCAACGCAAGGCCGCCGAATTGACCGGCGGTGGCGTCAATGCCTTTTCACGCTACGAGAACGGAAAGGCCAAACCCGTGCCTGCGGTCATCAATTTGTTCCGCCTGCTAGACAAGCATCCTGAGTTGATTGAGGAGATTGCGGGGTGAGGGGCTTGGCTGAAACCGTGGTCTGTCCCAGATTGTTCTCGGTCTGTTATACCTTGCGCAACGAAGAAACCATACGCCTGATTTCGGCACGCAGAGCGACCTCCAATGAACGGAGGCAACATGAAAGCTGAATACGATTTTTCCAAAGCCAAGCGCGCCAAGAATGTGTCGCATCTGGCCAAACTGCAAGCCGAAAACGCCACAGGCAAAACGCGCATCACCATGTATCTGGATAATGCCGTAGTGCAAGCTTTTCGTGAGCAGGCCGAAGCGGAGGGGAAGGGCTTCAGACGCTTATCAACGATGCGCTACGCCTTGTCATTTCGCAGAGCGGTAAGCAGATGACGGAAGAAAGATTGCGGCAGATTATTCGTGAGGAAATCAAGGCGGCGTGAGATTTATTGCGATGCTGACCCGTTTGATTGGATTATTCGTGAAGAGATTAAGGCTGCGTGAAAATGCGGACTATTCCGGCTATCTGGTTGTTCACATACGGTGCAATGCCCGTTGGTTATCGCGCCCTACGCGGGCTGTCCATCGGGTAGGCTGCCATTGTCCAGCACTTGACACATACATACCGTTTGGTATGTAATGCACTCCATGACAACCAAACAGACAGATTTGACCCGCGACAAGCTGCTCCAAGCGGCTTTTAATGAAATCCATCTTCACGGATTTCAGGCAGCCAGCATCGCCAACATCCTTCGCGATACAGGCCTGACCAAGGGTGCGCTGTACCATCATTTCCCTACTAAGCAGGAACTGGGGCTGGCGGTCATCAAGGAAGTGGTGCACGACCAGTTTGCGCTGATGATTTTCCGGCGCATCCGGGAAAGCGAGCGGCCCGTCCAGACGCTGCTCAAAATCATTGAGGAATCGAGGCATCAGGCCGCACCGGAAGCCATCAGTAGGGGCTGCCCCCTGAACAACCTCATGCAGGAAATGAGTCCGCTCGATCAGGATTTCCAAGCCTGCCTGAGCGACATTCTGTCCACTTGGCAGTCCACGGTTGAGGACGCGTTGCGCCGCGAACAAAAGGCTGGTGGACTACGTGCCAATGTGGATTGCCATGCGGCAGCGCTGTTCATCGTATCTGCCTGGGAAGGATGCATAGGTATCGCCAAGAACCAGCAATCGCAGAAAAACTTCAGCCTGTGCATGAAGCAGTTGCACAGTTATGTGCAGGACTTGCTGGCCTCTCCCCCCTGATTGTTTTTATTTGCAGCCATACATACCGTCCGGTCGGTATGCATGTAATCAGTTTTTTGCCGGATTTTTTCAACCACCCCCAAGGAAAAGAACATGGACATATCATCAGATATTCACTATTCAGAAAGGTCTCATTATGAAAATTGGCGTAATTGGTATTGGTGCAGTTGGTGGCGTTATTGCTCGGCGACTGGCCGAAAATGGTCATGAAGTGCGCGTGGCAAACTCTCGTGGTGTGGAAGCCGTCAGGGATTTTGCAAACAAAATTGGTGCAATTGCGACGGATGCGAAAGGTGCCGTTGACAACGCGGATGTGGTGGTACTTTCTATTCCATATTCTGCTGTTCAAAAGTTACCCGAGGGGCTTTTTGACAACCTGCCCGGCAGCACGACGATTATTGATACAGGCAACTATTACCCGAATCTCCGGGATCCAAGCGTTCAGGAAGTTGATGCTGGCAAGCCCGAAAGCGTTTGGGTTTCAGAACAGATTGGCCGCCCCGTCATCAAAACATTCAACATTCTTTTCTCAGAAACGCTTGAACAAGAAGCCAAACCTGAAGGCGCTGCCGACCGTCTTGCTATTCCGGTTGCGGGAGACGACCCCGAGCAAAAGAAGATAGCCATGCATATGGTGAATGAAGTGGGTTTCGATCCAGTTGATGCTGGCTCTTTGGATGATTCCTGGCGACTACAGCCTGGTTCTCCATGCTATTCCTGCGACTTCGATGCTGCCCAACTTCGTGTAGCTCTCGCTGCAGCTGTTAAGGGTATCCCAGCAAAGAATCGTGACTATTTTTTGGCGCACCTAGGAGAATTTCTGGGGGGAGTTCCGACCCGAGAGAGGATGGTCGGTGTCCAACGCCTAATCAACAATCCTACCTGGCCTGTGGCTTCTTGACTTAACAAACCGAACCACACCTTGGCCCAACAGTTAAACGAATAAACCTACCAATCAGAGGAATCACAATGAAAGCACTCACCATAACTCGTTTCCAGAAAAAAGGGCTCGATAACATCCAACTCATGGATGTGTCCATACCGCAACCCAAGCCTGGCCAAGTTCTTGTGTGCATGAAGGCAGCGGCATTCAACCCGGCGGACTTGCTTATTGCTTCTGGTGAGATGGCCTTGCTGTCCCCAATCAAGCCACCTATGACCATGGGCATGGATGGCGCAGGAATCATTGAATCCGTTGGGCCTGGAGTGCGCGACTTCAAAGTAGGTGATGAGGTGAGCTTTTATACGGGTTTGGTCTGGGGCGGCTCATTTGCGGAGTACGCGGTGGTGGACGCTTCCTCGTGCGCGTTCAAGCCTGCACAATGGTCTTTTGCACAAGCAGCGGCGGCTTCGCTTGCCTTGCTGTGTGCGGACTTGGCCTTGGAACGTGGCAGTGTTGAAAAAGGACGGCGCATTTTGATTCATGGTGGAGGTGGCAGCGTCGGCTCCGCCGCCATCTTTTTGGCGGCACAACGCGGCGCTGAAATTGAAGTCACTGGCAGCCGAAGCGACTCGGATTTTGTGCGGCAGTTAGGGGCTCAATCCATGTACGACTACCTCGAAGTTCCTTTGAGTCAACTGCCAAGAAGTCATTACGATATGGTACTTGATGGCATGGGTGAAAAAATGTTCTTGGATTCGGTGCCTCTGATCAAAAAGGGCGGCACCATCGTTTCGTTGAAGGTCGTAACAGGGCTGGATGATTTGCTTAAAAACGGAATGCAACCGCCCTGGTTCTTCAAGTTCTTGCTGCCGCTGATTGTCGGAAAATTCACTCGGGCGTCCAAGAAAGCCGGAGTTAATGTCGTGGGCGTCGCCACCTATCAAAACGGGAAGCGTCTGGCTTTGTTGATGCAAATGGCAGCAAACCAAGGATACGTACCTAGGATTGATCACACCTATACACTACATGATGCGAATGTGGCTTTAAAGAATTTTGCCAATGGCAAACCGCGTGGCAAGGTTGTGGTCGAAATGTAGGCGCAAAGCGGCGGCTGATTCATGGCCGTTGTATTTGTAACAAAAGGAGAAGCCCGCTTTCGCGGGCTTCTCCTTTTTCAGCATCGTGAGCTAAACGCTTACGCCTTGCCCACCAGTTCCTTCAACACAAACGGCAGAATCCCGCCGTTCTTGTAGTAGTCCACTTCAATCGGCGTATCAATGCGCAGCAGCAGGGTGACGTTTTGTTTGTTGCCATCCTTGCGTGTGATGGTCAGCGTGACATCCTGTTGCGGCTTGATCTCGCCATTGAGGCCGGTGAGTTCGAAGGTCTCGTCGCCGGTCAGATTTAGCGAAGCCAGCGAGTCGCTGCCTTTGAATTGCAGCGGCAGTACGCCCATGCCCACCAGATTGCTGCGGTGGATGCGTTCGTAGCTCTTGGCGATGACAGCCTTCACGCCCAGCAGTTGTGTGCCCTTGGCAGCCCAGTCGCGAGACGAACCCGTGCCGTATTCTTCACCCGCGAAGATCACGGTGGGGGTGCCGTCGGCGATGTGTTTCATGGCGGCGTCGTAGATGGCCATTTGTTCGCCCTTGTACAGGGTGTAGCCGCCTTCGATGCGGCTGCCGTCGGCGTTTGCGGGCAGCATGAGGTTCTTGACGCGCACGTTGGCGAAGGTGCCGCGCATCATCACTTCGTGGTTGCCGCGGCGCGAGCCGTAGCTGTTGAAATCCTTGATCTCGACCTTGTGCGTTTGCAGGTATTTGCCTGCGGGCGTAGTGGCTTTGAAGCTGCCTGCGGGGCTGATGTGGTCGGTGGTGACGGAGTCGCCGAACAGCGCGAGTGCCTTGGCATTCTTGATGTCGCCGATCTTTGGAGTGGCGGCGTCGAAGAATGGCGGCTTGGCGATGTAGGTGGAATCGTCCCACTGGTACAGGTTGCCAGTGGGGGCGGGGATGGCGTTCCACAGCGGCAGGTCTTTGGTCAAATCGCTGTACAGCTTCTGGTACACCGCCGGGTCGGCAGCGAACTTCATCACCGTCTGCACTTCGTGGCTGTTCGGCCAGATGTCTTTCAGGAATACCGGCTGACCGTCTTTGCCTGTGCCCAGCGGTTCGGTGTCGAGGTTGATGTTCATCTTGCCCGCGATCGCGTAGGCGACCACCAGCGGAGGCGAGGCGAGGAAGTTGGCTTTGAGGTTCGGGTGGATGCGCGCTTCGAAGTTGCGGTTGCCGGAGAGTACTGCGGCGCACACCAGATTGTTGTCGGTGATGGTCTTGTCGATGTCTTCGCGCAGCGGTCCGGCGTTGCCGATGCAGGTAGTGCAGCCGTAGGCGGCCACGCTGAAGCCCAGTTGTTCCAAGGATTGCAGCAGCCCAGCGTTGGTCAGATATTCAGTGACCACGCGCGATCCCGGTGCCAGCGAGGTCTTGATGTGCGGCGCAACTGTCAGGCCTTTGGCGACTGCTTTCTTCGCCAGCAGACCGGCGGCCAGCAGCACGCCGGGGTTGGAGGTGTTGGTGCAAGAGGTGATCGCGGCGATCAGCACGTCACCGTTGCCGATCTCCAAACCGTCCTTGCCAGTGGCGTAGCGCGTGTTCAGCTTGTCGGCGGGCTGGTTGAAACCATTCTCGGCGATGGGCTTGCTGAACAGGGTGTTGAAGGTGTCCTTCATCGCGGGCAGCGCGATACGGTCTTGCGGGCGCTTCGGTCCGGCCAGCGAAGGAACGATGCTGGAAAGATCAAGTTCCACCACGCTGCTGTAGTCGATGCTGCCCGCTTGGGGGATGCCGAACAGACCTTGCGCTTTGAAGTAGGACTCGAAGGCATCCACTTCGTCGGCGGTGCGTCCGGTGTTCTTCATGAATTGCACGGTGACGTCATCCACGGGGAAAAAGCCCATGGTCGCGCCGTATTCCGGTGCCATGTTCGCAATCGTGGCGCGGTCGGGCAGGGTGAGGGCGGCAGTGCCTTCGCCGAAGAACTCGACGAACTTGCCTACCACTTTGTGCTTGCGCATCAGTTCGGTGACGGTCAGCACCAGGTCGGTGGCGGTCACGCCTTCGCGCAGTTTGCCTTTGAGGTTCACACCCACGACATCAGGGGTCAGGAAGTACACGGGCTGACCCAGCATGCCCGCTTCCGCTTCGATGCCGCCCACGCCCCAGCCGACCACGCCGATACCGTTGATCATGGTGGTGT
>JBBIJL010000007.1:0-27983 GCA_037446005.1 Gallionellaceae bacterium
TCATTTGCGACAATGGCCGCGTATGCAGCATCCCCGTCAACCAGTTGCCATCGGGACGCGGCGACGGCGTGCCGCTCGCCACGCTGATCGAACTCGCCAGCGGCGCAAAAATCGCCCACGTAGTGTGCGGCAAGGCCGACCAGCACTTCCTGATCGCCACCGCCGCAGGCTACGGCTTCACCGCATCGCTCGGCGATATGGTCGGGCGCAACAAAGCCGGTAAACAATTCATCAGCGTGGAAAAAGAAGCCATCCTGCCCCCAGCTCCGTTCACACCGAGTGAACAATCGCTGGTGGCCGCTGCTTCGAGCGATGGCCGACTGTTGCTGTTCCTGCTGAGCGAAATGAAGCATCTGCAAGGTGGCGGTAAAGGCGTCATCATCATGGGGCTGGCCGAAGGTGAAGAACTGGTCGTCGCCAACGTCATCAATCAAGCCAAGATCGAAGTCATCGGCATGACGGGCGCGCGTGAACATACGGTCAAACTTTCCGGCGAGAACCTGCAAAGTTATTTTGGAAAACGTGCGCGCGGAGGGAAAGTCGTGCAGGCAAAATTCAAACCTAAACGGATCGAATAAATACACGCACAGCCCTCAATGCACAAATGGCGCAACCCGGCACGACGGAGAGCAAAATGACCAAAGTAAATGTGGAAGAGATCGCTTGGCTTGCCGATGTGGAGGAGCATAACTACCCTGCCGCCGCGTCCTATCTCGGCATCCTGCACCCTGAAGATTTTGTTGCCAAAATAATAGACGCTTTCAGGAGTGCCCCCATTGTGCAGTTCAAAGCCAAGGACATTTTTAGGGCGTCCCAACTCTCGTTGCTGGGCGTGAGCAACTTACATGTAGGGAAAAACCGGGAGAAAATCCTGAAGGGGAAATGCCTTTCACCGCTCCTGCTATTGCGTGACCCGCAGAATGGGAAAGTAGTCATCGCGGATGGCTATCACCGCCTGTGTGCCATCTACGAATTTAACGAGGATGCGTTGATCCCTTGCAAAATCGTTTAGCCAAGCTCAGTTGCGCAAATCCAGCTTCATCCCGGATGGTAAATTAATCGCGAACAGTTTGTCGGCATGCGCCACCTTCAAAATCTCGGTGACCCGCCCCGGAATGCCTATCAGCGTGACGGACTTTCTGGCATTTTTGGCCTTCGCATCCAGTTGCACCAACATACCCAGCGCAGCGCTGTCCATATAGCCCAATCTGCTCACGTCAACTTCGATCATTTGCACCGCAGCATTGGTGATTAGCGGCGAGTAGGCCTGTTTGAACGCGATGTATGAAGACGAATCGAAACTATCGGAGATTTTAATCTGGCCTGTTTGCCCCAGAAGTTGTATCTCAATGGTCATTTTTACCCCCTTAATAGCCCAAAACCAAACGGTTTGACTGACACCGAATCCGCTTCAAATCACACGATGATTTAATACGGAACGGTAATGCTTTACTTGAAAGTGAAGTATTTTGACGCATCCTCATTTCAGCCCGATTACAAATAAAAGCTGAATCGCCCCCACTTCACTCGGAACGCACCAGCAGTACCGGCACCGATGCCACCCGCACTACACCTTCAGCGACGCTGCCCATCAACAAACGATTGATGCCGGAACGCCCATGAGTACCGATAACAATCACGTCGGCTTTCCAAGCCTTGGCATCGTCACCAATCACATTGGCAATCCGCTCGCCCCCCGCCTCAAGCAGCGCGATTTCAACCTGCGCACCAGACTGCCGGACTTTTTTGGCGGCATGCGCTAGCACCTGTTCGCCGGTATGCCGTAGCGCTTTTTGCAGCGCAGCGAAATCAACAAACGCGTAAGCATCGGTATCGAGGTAAGGCTCCTCAAGCACACTTACCAGACGAAATTGGGCATCGCCTCCCGTCAGGTCGATAGCCTCCTGCAATGCGCGGTCAGCAGTTTTGCTACCGTCAAGTGGAACGAGGATACGTTGGTACATGGCATCTCCCTTTTATAATTCCGGCAGGTTTTCCCATGTTCGGCTAATTAACGCCAGTTTTTCGTTTCATTTTTCTGTTCGCATTTCACCGGTCTGGCGAAAATCAACAAATCTTCCGCCAGCCAATTCAGCAGATCATTGAGAACCTCTCCAGACCATTTAATTCAGGTAAATGGGAAGTTCTCATCACGGATGCAGGAGATGATCTGTCTTTTCCCCCTGCGAATAGCCTTTGTATACGGGTGCCTGAAAACCGTAATGAAGCGCGTTCAAATAAAATACGACTCCGCTATTTCCTCTTCGCTCCAGCCTAATCCGACGCTTGCCTGCCAGCGCCGCACTTGCGTGAGCAAACTGCCCCAATCCGTCGCAAGCTTCTGCCTGCGCCAATGAACTTCGTAGTGATGACGGGCTCTGCAATGGGGCGCATAGAGCAACTCGCCCCGCTGCTCACCATTGCTCAATTGGGCGCGGGCAAAGCCAACCATGCCGCAGAACAGACGCAACGCAAAAAATATCTGCTTTGAGCCGGCCACGAAAGTCTCCTGTACTCCGTAATCCGTGACCAAGATGCACTATCGTCAGGAACGGTCCGGGACAGGTGGATTGAATTTCAGTGCACCCAACTCACGCGCAACAGATTTTGCTCAAGGTTGTAGTGATATTTCAGTTCGCCCTGATAAGCCCGGTGCAAAGCCTCGCCCATACCGCGCGCAAGATGAATATCGGTGGTTGTCACCACTGTGGCGCCGTCAGCTTCTTCTACCGTCATAATGCGTTTAAGCGGATGCTCGGCGCGCTCATGATTTTCATGATTGAGCACGAGATGCATAATCTCATCGCGATGGGATTGGAAAAACTCCCCCTTCAGGCTGAGAAAACCGGCCGGATAATGATCGTGAATGCGATGGCAGGCAGGACAAATGGCCTTATGGGCATTTGCCGGCGCTTTGCGCCACTGCCAGTGCCCAGCATGAATAACTGCCCCGCATTGCGAACAAACAGTCGGCTCCTGTAACTTGCCCTTGGCCTTGTATGCGTCATGCACATGCTCTTGAAAAATGCCATCGTGCCGATGAATTTGACGGAAGCCGTCTGAAGTCGTGATGTGCCCCATAATAAATTCTCCTTCCGAGGTAAACATTGAACTGGCCGCATAGCAACATTCCGGCAATGAGCGCCACATCGGCATGAAACAACCGATGACGCACACGTAAAGACAAGTCGGGCATGAAACCGGCAAATTCATGCCCCTGAGCAGGCCGCTATGAAATTGAGATTTCCTTGCGGGTTGATCCCGGCTTCTTGGGCAAAGTCAGCTCCAGCACACCATCTTGATATTTAGCCTGCACCTTATTCTGGTCAACTTCGTCATCCAGAATGAAACTGCGCGAAGCCATGCCGTAACTTCGCTCGCTGCGGATTACCCGTTCGCCTTCTTTTTCTTCCTTTTCCTTTTTAACTTCAGCACTGATGGAAACCCGGTTTCCATCCACGGTCACGTGGATGTCGTCCTTGCTGACACCGGGAATCTCTGCTTTAACCAGATACTGTCCATCCGATTCTTTCACATCCATTTTGATCTGCGGCTCGAACTCCATTACTTCACGGGAAAACGGGCGCATCATTAACCTGTTAAGCGTATCGTCCATCTCCATAAACGGATCAAAACGATTCAGCAACGAGGAGCGCTTGACTTCGCCGAATGGATTAAAACGTGTGATATTGCTCATGGCATTTCTCCCCAAAAGGTGAATTTCAATGACCCGCAGTTAGGCCGGCTGAATATTGGCGGCCTGCTTCCCCTTGGGGCCCTGCATTATTTCGAAGTTAATTTTCTGCCCCTCTTTGAGCGTTTTAAATCCGCTCATATTGATCGCAGAGAAGTGTGCAAACAACTCTTCACCGCCATCATCCGGGGTGATAAAACCGAAACCTTTTGTATCGTTGAACCACTTAACAGTACCTTTAGCCATGTCGTTTACTCCTTGTAAAAAATAATAAACACCCGTCCAACCTTACTTACTGCCTGCCGCTTGTAATCACATGCCGAAATACCGACTCACGATTGCAGTCCTTGTTGAGAGGCATCAAAACAATCCTCGCGCCAGACGCAGTCTCTTTGATCGCATACACCGTTGCTCGCGGAGGCAAAGCAATCGAAATTCCCTTCCGTGATCTGAATGGATTTAATCAATTCGGTTTTTGGAAGTTTCCCCGGATGTATTCCCAACGACTTTGCAACGGTACGCACTTGTTCGAGTTTCATAATCGTTCCCCTGAAAATTGCTGCTACGGTTTGGACAAGCAGTGCACAGGCTCAGGCATATGCACTGCCCGGTACGGGGGAACGTAGCCACCGTACCAATCTTTTTGCATATAACCATTCGGTTGTTTCTGACATGGATCCGGCGTATCCACCTTCAATTCACTCCACGCCATTTCCATCAAAACTTTATCAACCTCTTCAGGTTGGGAGAGTGTGTGACTCATGGTGTTCCCCTTATGAGCAATGAATGATAAAAAAATATACGCATAATTCAGAGTGGTTTTCCGCTCTTAGACAACTAGCGATTCCTCAGGCCGGATTCTGACCAGATTGAACATAGTTGCACCATCGGTGGAAGCTGATTTTTATTCGGAAAACACGAGAAGGTGTCTAGGGATTTCCCTAAACCGGGATAGGAACTAACTGGTCAAACTTTTCAGCAGCGGACAAATACTAGCGACGAGCTTTAGCTGCCATTAATTTGCAGAGTTGATCGACCTTAGGCGCAATCACCAACTGGCAATAGCCCTGCTCCGGGTGGTTTGCAAAGTAGTGCTGATGGTACTTTTCGGCGGGGTAAAAGATCGGCGCGCTGGTCACTTCCGTGACCAGCGGATCAGGCCAAACATGCGCGCCGTTCAATCTGTCGATCATGGCTTGAGCCTCTGTGCGCTGTGTTTCGTTGTGATAAAAAATTGCCGAGCGGTATTGCGTACCGATATCGTTACCCTGACGATTGGGCGTGGTGGGGTCGTGAATCGCGAAAAACACGGCTAGCAGCTCTGCAAACGACACTAGCTCGGTATCAAAACTGATTTGCACCGCCTCGGCATGTCCGGTCTGTCCCGAGCAAACCGCTTCGTAGCTCGGGTTGACCAGATGTCCGCCGATATAACCCGAGACTACGCTTTCAACTCCGG
Source organism: Gallionellaceae bacterium (assembly GCA_037446005.1). Taxonomy (GTDB): domain Bacteria; phylum Pseudomonadota; class Gammaproteobacteria; order Burkholderiales; family Gallionellaceae; genus PALSA-1006. The sequence continues at coordinate 5,154 of JBBIJL010000007.1, forward strand.
TCATTTGTTCAAACACCGCTTCCAGACACCAGAAACAGCCTCCGGCCAAGGTGGCGACTTGCGTATTACTCATGATATTTCCCCGACGGATTGCGGCGAGCCCGGCGCTTGCGCAACTCCCATAACACCCAGCCCCGCCAGCCCAGCCGCACCACAAAATATCCCAGCACGGCAAGCGACAGCGCCAACAATGGCAGGCCGATGGCAAATGCTTTACCGAGAGAGAGCATCCAGTGCAGCAAGGGCTGGAACCAATCATGCCAATGCAAGTCCGGCATGGTAATGGGTGCCGTGGCGATGCCCTCCGTCCCCAACACCCAGCCCCCCAGTTGATATGCCAGCAGGTACAGCGGCAGGATAGTAAAAGGGTTGGTGTAGAGTGTAGTGAGTAACGCGACCGGCAAGTTGACGCGAAACAGTACCGCAAACGCAACGGCGCCCAGCATTTGCAGCGGCCCCGGAATCAAGCCGCAAAACAACCCGATCGCCACGCCTCCCGCAACCGAACGGCGATGCAGATGCCACAGGTTGGGTTGCCGCAACCAATAGGCAACCGGGCGTAACCATCTGTTCTGCTCTATGGACTGCCGTCCGGGCATGTGATTTTTGAAATATTTTTTTGGCACTGTATAGTTGACGCGGAAATTCCATCGCAAAAAACAAGGATTGCGACGAATATACCACCTATAGAAATTGCACATGAATCTCGAAAGACGCCACGTATGACTTCCCCCTCTTCCGCGCCGCAGGATTGCAGCGGTCTGTCGCAAGCGCAGGCGATGGCACAGCTCAAACTCGAAGGTATGAATGAGCTGCCCTCAACCGGAAAGCGCGATCTGCCCGGCATCGCGCTGGAAGTGGTGCGCGAACCGATGTTTCTGCTGCTGGTGGTCGCCGGCGCAATTTACCTGCTGCTGGGCGATGTCAGCGATGCCTTGATGCTATTGGGCTTCGTGTGCGTGGTGATGGCGATCACCATCTATCAGGAATACAAAACCGAGCGCGTGCTGGAAGCCTTGCGCGACCTCACCAGCCCGCGCGCGCTGGTCATCCGCGACGGTGTCGAGCAGCGTATTGCCGGGCGCGAAGTGGTGCGCGGCGACCTGCTGATTTTGGCGGAAGGCGACCGCGTTCCGGCCGATGCGGTGCTGGTCTCGGCCAACGACTTCGCCGCCGACGAATCGCTGCTTACCGGCGAATCGGTTGCGGTGCGCAAAATCGCCTGCGCCGATGCCACCGAACTTGCTCCGCCGGGCGGCGATGATCTGCCCTTCGTTTATTCCGGCACCCTCGTCGTGCAAGGGCGCGGCACGGCACGGTTGCTCGCCACTGGCGCGCGCAGCGAGATCGGAAAAATCGGCAAAGCCTTGCAGGAACTGGGCAACGAAGCTACACCGTTGCAGGTGGAAATTGGCCGGTTGGTGCGCGTCCTCGCCATCATCGGCGTATTGCTCAGCCTGTTGCTGCTGGTCGTTTACGGCCTGACGCGGGGCGACTGGCTGCACGGTTTGCTGTCGGGCATCACGCTGGCGATGTCCATCCTGCCGGAAGAATATCCGGTGGTGCTCACCGTGTTCATGGCGATGGGCGCATGGCGCATTTCCAAACACCGCGTACTCACGCGCCGCGTCCCCACCGTAGAAGCGCTCGGCTCCGCCACGGTGCTGTGCGTGGATAAAACCGGCACGCTCACGATCAACCGCATGGCGGTGCAACAACTCATTCAAGCGGAAGGACTCTCGTTTGTGCAGGATGAATTCGCCGCACCGTTGCCCGAGCCTTTCCACGAGTTAGTCGAATTCGGCATTCTCGCCAGTGAAACCGCCCCCTTCGACCCGATGGAAAAAGCCATACACGAACTCGGCGGCAAGCATCTGAGCGACACCGAACATCTGCATGGCGACTGGGCTTTGGCGCACGAGTATTCCCTGTCGCCGGAATTGCTCGCGTTGTCGCATGTGTGGAAAGCGAACGACCGCGACGAATATGTGGTGGCTGCCAAAGGCGCCCCCGAGGCAATCGCCGATTTGTGCCACTTCAACCCGCAGCAACTGGCGGCATTGTCCGCACAGGTCAACTGCCTCGCCGCCCAAGGCATGCGCGTGCTGGGCGTGGCCAAAGCCGCCTACACCAAAGGTGGGCAATCCGCTATTCGCCAAGGCGAATGCGGAATTGACACTCGCGGCAGCATCTGGCCGGACATCCAGCATGATTTCGATTTCGAGTTTCTGGGGCTGATCGGTCTGGCCGATCCGGTGCGCCCCACCGTCGCTCCGGCCTTACAAGAATGCGATGCGGCGGGCATCCGCGTGGTAATGATTACTGGCGACTACCCCGCCACCGCCGCCGCCATCGCCGCGCAGATCGGCTTGACCGCAGGCAGCGGCGGCATCATCAGCGGCGCGGAACTCGCCCTGATGGACGAGGCGACGTTGCGCGAACGCATCCGCCACAGCAATATTTTTGCGCGCATGGTGCCTGAACAAAAACTGCGGCTGGTCAATGCGCTCAAGGCCAACGGCGAAGTGGTCGCCATGACGGGCGACGGCGTGAACGATGCCCCCGCGCTCAAGGCCGCCCACATCGGTATCGCCATGGGCGGACACGGCACCGATGTGGCGCGCGAAGCCGCCGCACTGGTATTGCTGGACGACGACTTCGCTTCCATCGTGCATGCGGTGAAGCTGGGACGCAGCATTTTCGACAACCTGCGCAAAGGCATGGCCTACATCTTTGCCGTGCATCTCCCGATCGTCGGGCTCTCGCTCATCCCGCTCCTGCTGGGCTGGCCGCCGGTATTCGCGCCGGTGCATATCGTGTTTCTCGAAATGATAATCAACCCCGCTTGCTCTATCGCGTTTGAAGCCGAGCCCGCGGAATCCAACGTCATGCGGCGCCCTCCCCGCCCGCCCAAAGAACCGCTGTTCGGCAGACGCATCCTGCTCATCAGCCTGCTGCAAGGTGTGATCGTATTGCTGGCAACCCTGCTGGTGCTGGGCTATGCCTTGCAGCAAGGCGCAAGCGAAGAGGCCGCTCGCGCCCTCACCTTCACCACGCTGGTCATCGGCAACCTCGGTCTGATACTGGTCAACCGCTCCTGGCGGCACACCATCCTGCACGCCTTCGAGCAGCGCAACCCGGCTCTGTGGTGGGTGGCGGGCGGCGCGTTCGCCTTCCTCGCGCTCACCCTCACCGTGCCGTTGCTACGCGAAATTTTTCACTTTGCCCCGATCACATTGCCGCAATTCGCACTGTGCATCTTGGCGGGCATGGGCAGCGTAATCTGGTTTGAACTGTACAAAATTCTCCGGCGCCCCTCCCCGAACTGACCCTCATCCCGTCTTAAGACGTTCATATTTGCATCATAAAAGTGCAACGCCGACTCATTAGAATTCGTCATAAGGGGTAATGAAGTCTCCGGGCGCTGCGTGATGTTGGCCCGGAAACTGTCGGAGCCATATTGCGACACTGAACTAATCGGACAGGTGAATCGGATGAGTTATTTGCTTTCTATGCTGGCAGTGCTGGTGGTCGGAGTGATTGTTCTGATGGTCGGCATTTTGATGAACAGGGAACCGGGACAAAGTTTTCAAAGCTCGCTAAATGACAGTCTGGTGTGGGGAATGGGGTTTTTCGTTTCCTTCGGTGCCGAATTTCTGATGTTTGCCAATGTATAAATTCAACGGCAACGCGTGCAGCTTAGCTATACGCGTTACCCAATACGTTAAATAAAGCCCGGGCAGGAACTCATTCATGGCAGACGATCCTTACGATAACGTCAACGCAACCGTTGAGCACTTGCTCAGACCCATCTCTTCTGTGCATGAATCCGCCAGTTGCATCAAAGTGCTGGAACTGTTTCATGAGGATAAGCGCCTGTACGCGCTGCCTATCGTCAACGATAAAGATCGTCCGGTCGGAATTATCGTCAGGCAGGATCTGACTGAATTTTTCAGCAAGCAATACGTTAAAGAGCTCAAAGGCAAGAAGCCGATCTCCACGATGATGGATGACAACCCTATCATCGTGGACAGAAATACCGGCATTGAGGATGTCTCGCGCATTATTCTGGATGCCGGCATGGAGCACATGGTAAGCGGCTTCATCATCACCAAGGAAAAACGCTATTTGGGCATGGCCAACGGTTATGACCTGCTCAACGAAATGACGCAGCGCAAACAAAAACATCTGTTTGGTCTGGCGCATTTCGATCAACTGACCGGACTGCCCAATCGCACCCTGTTGCTGGATCGGCTGAATCAGGCGATCTCCGTATCCAACCGCGCATCGCGCGCGATCTCGCTGCTGTTTATCGACCTGGACGGATTCAAGCCCGTTAACGACACCTACGGTCACGGCATCGGCGACCGCTTGCTCAAAGAAGTGGCCGAACGTTTACTGTCCTGCCTGAGAGAAGGCGATACGGCGGCACGCATCGGCGGCGACGAGTTCGTTGTGATCCTGCTCGAATCCGACATTGATCGGGCCATCACAGTGGCACACCGGATTCTGGGAACGCTGCGGGTACCTTATGAGTTCGGCAAAAAGAACATCTCCAGCATTTCGGCCAGCATCGGCATCGCGGAATACCCGAACCATGCGGACGAACTGGATACCTTGCTGACGGCGGCAGACAATGCGATGTATGTCGCCAAAAAGAGCGGCAAAGACCGCTTCACCGTGTTCACGCCGCCTTCCGAATAAAGCAGACGCCGAATTTAAATCGTGCAGTAGTTGCGAACCTCGCGGCCTTCCATCATATAGATCACATACTCCGATATATTCTTCGCGTGATTGCCGATGCGCTCGATGGCTTTCACCACGAAGACGACCTGCAATGTCGTGGTGAGTTCGCCGGTATCTTCCATCATATAGGCCACGAGGTGGCGCAGAATAGCGCGAAACTCTTCGTCAATCAGCGTATCTTTGCGCCCGATTTTTCTGGCCGCTTCCGAATCCAGATCATCGAACGAGTTCATCGCCGCCATTAACATTCCGAGCGCGATCTCCGCGACATATTTTATTTGCTGAAGGCGCGGCAACTGCGCGGAATGCTTCTGCGCAATCAGCCGGGACACGCGCGCAATGCTTTCCGCCTCGTCGCCGATGCGCTCCAGATCGTTGATGGTCTTGATGATGGCCGAAACCAAGCGCAGATCGTTGGCTGTGGGTTGGCGACGCACCAGAATATCGGTGCAGCGTTCGTCGATCTCGACTTCCATGGCATTGACCATATGGCCTTCATCAAGCACCCGATCCATCGCCGTCAAATCCCCCGTCGTGAGGGTGTCCAGCGCGAGACGAAATTGATTTTCGACTGCAACTCCCATTTGCAGCACGCTCGTACAAACAGCGCTCAACTCGGCATCAAATCGTGTGGAGGTATGCTCGGGATATTTCATCTGGATAATTTATCTGAACTCTGTCGAAGTAACTTCTTAAGATACCGCACCGCCATGACAGATTTGTTACTTGCGCACAATCAGGCGGCCTGCGCCAAGCCTTGCACCACGAACAACCCCACCGTCCTGCCTTTCAATAGGCGCGCATATTCCTCAGCCGGCAACGGTTTGCTGAAAAAGTATCCCTGCACAAAATCGCACTCAAAATCACGCATGAAATCGAGCTGGCGCTGATTCTCCACGCCCTCGGCCACCACTTCCAGATCAAGGGCATGCGCCATCGCGATAATCGCCCGCGCGATCTCCCCGTCATCCGACTCCGTACCCAAGTCACTCACGAAAGAACGGTCGATTTTAAGGATGTCGAGCGGAAAACGTTTCAAATAGCTCAGCGACGAATAGCCCGTACCGAAATCGTCGATGGATAAGCGCACCCCCATCTGCTTGAGTGCGCGCAAGGTTTTTACCGTGTTCTCCACATCGTGCATCAACATGCTTTCGGTCAGTTCCAGCTCAAGGTAGCAGGGCTGCATACCGCTGGCCGCGAGCGTCGCGGCAACTTTTTCGACCAAATCGCCGCGTAGAAACTGGCGTGCCGACAAGTTAACCGCAATACGAATGGCGGGCAGACCGGCGTCTATCCATGCCCGGTGCTGATGGCAGGCCGCCCGCAACACCCAATCCCCGATGGGTTCGATCAAACCGCAGCTTTCCGATGCCGGGATGAACTCTCCGGGCGGTATGTTGCCTTTTTCCGGATGATTCCAGCGGATCAACGCTTCGGCACCGATGATGAGATTGCTCTTGATGTCTATCTGAGGCTGATAGTGCAGATGGAACTCCCCCTGCTCAAGCGCCCGGTGCAAATCGCCCTCCAGCATGAATTTGTGCATTGCGCGCGAATTCATGTCGGCACAGAAGAATTGATAGTTGCCGCGTCCCAAATCTTCTTTGGCTCGGTGCATGGCTGCATCCGCATTTTTCAGCAGATCATCCGCCGTGGTGCCGTCGTTGGGATAAACCGCGACGCCGATGCTGGCGCTGAGATAGGTATCCTGCCCATTCAGGACAAAGGGCTGCTGCAAAGACTCGATGATCTTTCTCACAACCGAGGCCGCGCCCTGACTATCCTGAATGTTATGCACCAGAATCAGGAACTCGTCCCCGCCCACCCGCGACACGGTGTCGATCTCGTACATCACCATCGCCAAGCGTTTGCCGACATCCAGCAGCAGCTCGTCGCCGATGGAGTGCCCGAAACATTGGTTGATCGTCTTGAACTGATCGACGCCGAAATGCATCACCGCGAAGCACTGCACCCCTTCGCGCTGGGCGAGAACCAGCGCCTGTTGCAGGCGATCCCGGAACAGCGTTCTATTGGGCAGCCCAGTCAGAGTATCGTGATGCAGCGCAAATGTTGCCAGCGACTCGGTATGGCGCAGAGCGGAAACATCCGTCGCCGCACAGGTGACCCCGACGACGCTCCCGGATTCGTCCTTGATCGGTTCGACTGAAATGTCGTAAAAACACAGCCGCCCACCGCACTGGATTTTTATCTCGCTACGGTTTTCCTGCCCCGACCTCAATACCCCGCTCTTCAGCTCGGTCAGATACCCAGCATCTTCCGGCAAAAACAACTCTGCATCCGTCTTGCCGAGCATTTGCGCCTCTTGCAGGCAAGCCATCGGGTTGTAGACCCAAGTATAGCGCAGCTCCGCATCCTGGCAGGAAACCGAGATGGGCGAATTGTCCAGCGCCATACGAAAGCGCTCCTCGCTTATCAGCAGCGCATGTTCCATTTTCTGTTTTTGCAGCTTGCTTTCGGTAACATCGGCAATCATCAGCATGACACCGTTGATCGCACCGGCCGTGTTGTTTAACGGGGTTGCCCAGATATTGAATATCTTGCTCAGACCGTAAAGCCCGAACTGCCCCGTTATTTCCTTTTCGAAAAAGCTTTCGCCGGACAATACGCGCTCGATAATATCTTCCAGCGGAGAGTCCTCCAGCGGGAAGGATTGCCCGCGCATTTCGCTCTCGCTCCAGCCGAATATGCGCTCGGCCGCCCGGCTCCATAGCGTCACCGCCCCGCCCATATCAACCGCGACAATCGCCAGCGGCGCCGCATTAATCATCGCCTTTAAACTCTCGCTGGCCTTTTGCAGCGACGACCTGATCTTGCCCCGATCAGTGCCGGCACGCAGAATAACCAGCATCGCAGAGCGCCCCTCCCACTCGATTTTGCTGGCGCGCATTTCCACGGTGGTCACTTTGTTCTCGGTCGCAATCTCAATCTCGACTGTTTCAGTCTCGACCGGATTAAAACCGAACACTTCGCCTTCCAGCTTTTTCGCTTTTTTGCAATTAAACATCTTGGCGGCCATTTTGTTGGCAAAGCGAATGATGCCGTCGCCGTCCACAACGACCAGCCCGTCGGCGTTGTTATCCACCATCTCGTTGTAGAGCAATTGGTTGGCCAGCAGCTCGTTGGTCTGATGCTTGAGCGCTTCCAGCAAGGAGAGAATTTCGCCGTTTCGTTTACTCATAGTGCGGCCTAGTTGATATTAATGACGGCAAGCGAGACATCATCATGCGGCTCCAGCCCTTCCAGAAAGGAAAGCACATTGGATTTGATCCGGTTAAAAATAGCGCGCTCCTTCGCCTTTCTGGCAATCACTTGCGCCAACCGTTCTTCGCCAAAGCCTTCGCCCAGCGAATTTTGCGCCTCGATCAAACCGTCGCTGCACAGAACGACGGACTCGATTCCGGCCAGATCGAATTGCACCGTCTTGGAATTGAAGTCCGCCGGATCGCTGATGCCCAGCGGCAAATGAAACGACTCGCATTTGCCCGCAATCTTGCTCTGCCTGTCCGCCAGCAAAATCGGCGGCAAACCGCCGTTCCATATTTCCAGCTTGGTGCAATCGGCATCCAAACGCAGAAACGCGGCCGCGCAGAATTTTCCGGTAGGCATAATTTCATACAGCTTGTGATTCACCTCCGCGATGATCTGCTCGATCCCGAAACCGTTGCGCGTCATCGCAAAGAAAATGTCCGACACCGGCAACGCGCCCATCGCGGCGGCGAGACCGTGCCCGGTAAAATCGCCCAGAAACAAGTGCAAATGATTCTCGGGCGTGCGTTCGTAAATGAACAAGTCGCCGCAAAAATGCCCGGCAGACAATCCCCAGAAATCCAGAAAATCGACCACCTGCGGCTGCCGCTTGGTGATCGAGTCAAACATGTGCTTGGCCAGCCGGATCTCCTGCTCCGCATGGCGGTGACTGGTATCCAAACGCTGGTATAGCTCATTGAGCCGCAGCAACAGTCTTATCTTGGCCTTGACCACATGGGGGGAAAGCGGCTGCTCGATAAAATCATCCGCCCCGCATTCCGAAAAGCGCGCCCACGCTGTCATATCTTGCGAAGGCATCAGCAGGACTACGGGTTTGTGCCGATTGTTTTCGTCGTGTTTGATTTGCCGGCAGCATTCGTAGCCGCTGATGGCGGGCAGATTCGCATCCATCATCACGAGATCGGGATTGTCCGACATGGCGGCCATGACCCCGTTGCCGTCGCTCGCCGTGCTGACCTCGTGCCCCTCGGACAGCAGCAAAGCGCCGATCATTTCAAGGCTGGCGGCATCTGTTTGGGCAAGCAGAATCTTCATCAATCACCTCTACCACTTTCTGTACCATATTTTTCTTTGCCAAAAACGGGGAAAGCCGGACGCATGATAAAGACCGGCAAATCAGCAGATACTGAACATCTGATTGAATCTCGCAATGTCGAATGCGCGCCCGGCAAAGGCACTGGGTTTCGACAAGGTCAGCGATTTATTCGCGGCGCGGACATGGTCGCGTAACACCAGCAACATTCCCAGAGCCGCACTATCCAAATATTTCACTTCTGCAAAATTTACGACGATGGCGGCAATCGTCGTATTTTTTAACTGATTTTTGTAAGCAGCCTTGAACTCGCGGTGCGCGTCGAATGAAAAATGGCCGCTTAAATGCAGCGTGGCAGTGTCGCTTATTGAGATCACGTTGATGCGCAAGCTATTACTGTCCTTGATGTCCATACGATTCCCCTATCAGCGCCGGCTACCCGCTCACTTTCCTTAACGTAAATTTCCCCCTCTGCATTTCAGAGGAAAGAAAATCGCAAGGCTCGTCTCGGGTTTCAAATGGTGAGGGGTAACTATGACAACAGTGTGAATATTGGTATCTAGATACTCCCCGATGTGCCTAGATATATTCATCCCGCCATAAAAATCAAACAGCAGCATTTTTTGCCGTCTTATCGCACCGTGGCACACACCGTTCCGCAGATAGACTCACCTCACAAACTTTCAAGGAGGCGATCATGCTGACGCTCTATGTAGAAGGAATTCCCGCCATCAAGCTCGGAGACAAATCTGAAATTCCGGCAGCGCAAGGCAATGAATCATGGCGCGTGGTCGATGCCGCAGGCAGAACGATTGCGGCTTATCTCTAAAGGGCACTTCTAAAAGCACCCTCCGGGCGGCGGCACTCGCCCCGTTCGCGCAATAACAGCAAAAGCTGGTAGCATGAAGCACTCCCTTGCGCAGACGAAACCGAGGAGGATCATTCTCAACAGGTGCTTTTGTGAACCGTAAAATTATTGCTCTCGCTTTCCTCTTCTTATCAGGCTTCTCCCCTATCTCATCGGCCCACACCCCCAGCGACCCGAATTTCCTGCGCCCGGACTATTCAAAACAATGGAAGACGTTGTCCACACCGCATTTCCGCATTCACCATGAAGCCGCGCACAAAGAATATGCGCAACAGATGGGCGCAATTGCCGAGCGCGTGCACAACAAGCTCACCCGGTGGATCGGGTGGACGCCGGAAGAGGCGACTGAAATCGTCATTCTGGACAGCGTGGATTTTTCCAACGGCGCGGCCACACCGCTGCCTTACAACCAGTTTTTCATTTACATGCCGACGCCCTCCGAAGGCGAAATCATGGATCAGAACCCCTGGATGGAATACGTGTTCACGCACGAATACGTCCACATCCTGCATCTCGACATGGCCTACGGGCTCCCCAAGGCCATCCGCGATATTTATGGGCGCCCGGTCGAACTGGTCACCGCCGTCACCTTCCCGCAAATATTCGCGCCGAGCTGGGTGACCGAAGGGCTTGCAGTGTATGGCGAGTCCGACAATGCCGCCGCTTACGGGCGGTTGAATAACGCCTGGTATGAAGCGGAGATGCGTCTGGAAGTGCAGCGCGGCCTGCGTTCGCTGACCGAACTGAGTTATGAGGGCTACAGCGGCAGCCGCTGGCCGTACGGGCAGAACTATCTTTATGGTGCTTATTTTTTCAAGTTCGTCAGTGAACGTTATGGCCGCGATGTAGCCGTCAACTATATCCGCATCTACGGCAGCAACCTCATCCCCTGGCGCATGGACGAACGCTCCATGCTGATTTTCGGCAAACCGGCCAATCTGGTGTGGAGCGAATTTCAGGCCTATTTGCGGCAGCGTTTCGAGCCGCAGCTTGCCCGAGCCAAACAAGCCCCCCCCCTCGGCCCCCTGTATGACGAGCCGTATATCAACCGTTACCTGAGCGCATCCGGCAACGGTGATTTGTATTTCCTCCACGACGATTCTTCATCCCATCCGCAAGTGCGGCGCATTCGTGCGGACGGCACGAACGAATATTTATTCGAAGCCGAGAACGTGAGCGGTCTGGATTGGCACGACACTTCTGGGCTGTTGCTGAACAAAATGGCGGTCTGCGACAACATCAAGCTCTATGCCGACCTGTACCGCTGGCAGCCGGGTCGGTCCGCCCCCGAACGGCTAACCCGCTGCGGCCGCTATGTGCGCGCGGCATGGCACCCGGACGGCCAACAGATCGCAGCCGTACAACTGGAGCAAGGCTTGAGCCGGCTGGTCTTGCTGGATGCGCATGGAGAGCATCCGCAGCAACTGAGCAGTCTCCCGCTGGGCGATACGCTGGGCCACCTCGCTTGGTCGCCGGATGGTGGGCAGCTCGTCGCCTCGGTAAAACGCCAGCACACGGGATGGAACCTTGAGCTGTTCGAAATGAAGGGACAGCGCTGGCAGCAACTCACCCTGAACAATGACCGCGAAATCCGTCCGCATTTTTCCAAAGACGGCAGCGCCGTCTATTTCATTTCCGACCATGACAAGGTGTGGAACTTGCGCCGCATCAATCTGGCGGACAAAACCGTCGAAACCTTGAGCGACTCGCGATCGGGCATCCACGAAGCCATCGCGATGCCGGATGCCAGCTATCGTCTGGTCGAATACACCGCGACAGGCCAAGCGCTCAGAACGCTGGTACCCGCTGCGCATGCCAACCCAAGCTACGCGGCATACTCGGCCACACCCCCCGCAATCGAGGCCATCGCGAATGCGGCGGATTACCAGCCCGTTGCCTATGAAAGCACGCAGGACTATTCCGCGCTGAGCACCTTGCGGCCGCATTCATGGGTTCCGTTTATCGCGACCGCTGCGGATCAGAACTCATATATCGGCGTCTCGCTATACGGTGCCGATGTGCTGGGTTTCCACCAATGGAGCGCGACTCCCTATTTCTACACCGACCAGCACACGCTGGGCGGATATGCGTCCTACGTGTTTCGCAACACCCTGATCCTCTCCGCCAACCGCCAGTCGCTAATCGTGGGCAGCAACAGCGATCCCTTGCAGTACAACTCGGACGAGCTGCGCTATCAGGTTTTGCTGCATCATTCGTTCAACGGCACGGAGAGCAGCATTTATCTCGGCGGCGGCATCTCCAGCGACCGCATCAAAGAAGCGCTCACCCGGACCAACGGCTTTGATTTCGTTTATCAGGACACTCTGACCGGCGTCGTTGCGCGTTACGACAGCACCGAGTATTACCAGCGCTCGATCAGCCTGACCGACGGCCGGCGCGTCCAGTACACCGGCGAAAGCTACGATGCCTTCAGCAACAATTTCCATTACGGCAAAACACATCAGCTCGACTGGAAAGAATATATCGGGCTCGGCAACAATCAGGTGCTGTACCTCAGAATGCTGCTGGCCGGCGGCGGCAGCGGCATCCGTCCTTATGCCATGGGCGGCGCCATCGAAACCCCCAACGTGTCCGACGGCAGCACCGATCTCGGGCGGCGGCGTTTCACGCTGCGCGGCTATCCCTACGGGCTCGCGGCGCTTACCGGCACGCAGATGGGACTGGTCACCGCCGAATGGCGCATCCCGCTGGGGCTGGTTTACGACGGCGCATTCGTCCCGCCGCTGGGGCTGGGCCGCCACTCCGTGTCCCTGTTCGCCGATAGCGGCGACGCATGGAAGCAAGGCGAAAACATTCAGCGCAAAACCGGGGCGGGTATCGCCTGGAATGCGGAAACCCTGCTCGGCTACGACATGCTGCATATCGGAGTAACACTGGGCTTCGCGCGCGGTTTCGATCAGGGCGGCATTGACCAGATGTATTTGCTGCTGGGTACGCCGTTCTGATTTTTTGCCGCCCCGTGTTGTACTGAGCGCGCCTATCCACTATCCTTGCCGCCGTTTACCAAGACCAAGACATCATGACTATTTGCATCAAAACTCCCGAAGAAATCGCCAAGATGCGCATCGCCGGACGACTCGCCGGCGAAGTGCTGGACTACATCACCCCGTTTGTAAAAGCCGGGGTTACCACCGATGAGCTGGACAAACTGTGCCACGACTACATGGTCAACGTGCAAGGCTGCATCCCCGCGCCGCTGAACTACGCGCCGCACGGCCATGCGCCCTACCCCAAATCCATTTGCACCTCGATCAACCATCAGGTCTGCCACGGCGTACCCGGCGACAAAAAATTGAAGAACGGCGACATCGTCAACCTGGACATCACCACCATCAAGGACGGCTACCACGGCGACACCAGCCGCATGTTCTACGTCGGCGAACCCTCGATACAGGCGCGCCGCCTGTGCGAAAGCACGCACGAAGCCATGTGGCGCGGCATCAATGTGGTTAAGGCCGGGGCGACTCTGGGCGACATCGGCTATGCCATCCAGAGTTTCGCCGAAGGCTTGGGCTACAGCATCGTGCGCGAATTCTGCGGCCACGGCATCGGCAAAAAATTCCACGAAGAGCCGCAAGTGCTGCACTACGGCAAGCCCAAATCCGGCGTGCGTCTGGAAGCGGGCATGATCTTCACCATCGAGCCGATGGTGAATGCGGGCAAGGCCGGCATCAAACAACTGGGCGACGGCTGGACCGTGGTGACCAAAGACCACAGCCTGTCGGCACAATGGGAACACACGGTGCTGGTCACCGAAACGGGTTTTGAAGTGCTGACCCTGTCGGCAGACGCTCCCCCTCCTCCGCAACTCTAATGCCGGCTGTGCAGACAACGGCGCAAATCCGCGACGCTTTGCGTGCTGCGCGCCTAGCACTACAGCACGATTACGAAGCCCAACCGCAGCCGCACCGGCTATTGCGCAACCATGCCAAACTGATCGACGGCTACCTGCAACAGGTCTGGCAGCAATCCGGCATGCCGGACGCCGCCGCTTTCATCGCGGTCGGCGGTTACGGGCGCATGGAGTTATTTCCCAAATCCGACATTGACCTGCTCATCCTGCTGCCGCAGCAGCCGGATGCCGAGTTGCAGCAGCGTTTGCAGACGCTGGTCGGCGTGTTGTGGGACATCGGCTTGGAGATCGGGCACAGTATCCGCACGGTAGGCGATTGCATGGCCGAATCGTCCGACATCACGGTGCAGACCAACCTGCTGGAAGCCCGCTATCTCACCGGCAACCGCGCGCTGTTTGCGGAGATGCGCGAAGCGCTCGCCGAACATTTGAGCAAGCGCGCTTTCTTCCTTGCCAAGACGCAGGAACAACAGCAGCGCCACACGCGCTTCGTCGATACCGATTTCAATCTCGAACCCAATCTCAAGGAAAGCCCCGGCGGGTTGCGCGACCTGCAAACCGTACTGTGGATCAGCCGCGCCTGCGGCTTCGGCACGACCTGGCGCGAACTCGCCCGTGCCGGGCTCATCACCGATGCGGAAGCGCGCGCCATCGCCCGCCATGAAGCCTTGCTGCAAACCTTGCGCATCCGTTTGCACTATCTGGCCAAACGCCGCGAGGATCGCCTGCTGTTCGACTACCAGACCGCAGTCGCCGAGCAATTGCACATTCAGGCCAGTGCCACGCGCCGCGCCAGCGAGCACCTGATGCAGCATTACTACCGCACCAAACAGGCGGTGCTGCAACTCAACAGCGTGCTGCTGCAAAACATGCGCGCAAAGATTTTCCCCGAAGCCGATGCAGTCACACCGGTCAACGAACGGTTTGTCGCGCGCGACCATTTTCTGGAAGCCCGCGACGAGGAATTATTCAACCGCCAGCCCGCCGCAATTCTGGAAAATTTCCTGCTGCTGGAGCAACACCCCGACCTCGTCGGTTTTTCCGCCAGCACTTTGCGCGCCCTGTGGCGCAGCAAAAAGAACATCGACGCCGCGTTTCGCAAAGACCCGCACAACCGCGCCCTGTTCATGCAGCTATTCCGCCAGCCGCAGGGCCTGACCCACGCGCTGCGGCGCATGAACCAGCACGGCATACTGGAGCGCTACATCCCCGCCTTCGGCAAAGTCGTCGGGCAGATGCAGCACGACCTGTTCCATGTTTACACGGTGGACGAACACATCCTGATGGTGGTGCGCAACCTGCGCCGCTTCACGCTGGAAAAACACGCGCACGAAAACCCGCTGTGCAGCAAACTCATCAAGGACTTCGCCAAACCCGAAGTGCTGTACATCGCGGGGCTGTTCCACGACATCGCCAAAGGGCGCGGCGGCGACCACTCCAAACTGGGACGCGCCGATGCCGCGCGTTTTTGCAAACAGCACGGCCTGACGCGCGAAGATACGCATCTGGTCGTTTGGCTGGTGGAGCATCACCTCACCATGTCCAGCACCGCGCAGAAACAAGACCTTTCCGACCAGGACGTGATCGCCGCTTTCGTTGCACAAGTGAAGAACGAACGCTATCTCACCGCCCTCTACCTGCTCACCGTGGCGGACATACGCGGCACCAGTGCCAAAGTCTGGAACGCATGGAAAGGCAAGTTGCTGGAAGATTTATTTCACGCCACCCGCCGCTATATGGTGGACGGAAAAATTGCCGACCAGATCGGCGAGATACGCCAGCGCACCAGAGAGACGCTCAACCTGTATGCCGTCGCCCCGGAGCGCTACGAACTGCTCTGGGCGCAACTCGACGCGGAGTATTTCCTGCGCCACGACCCGCACGAAATCGCCTGGCACACGCGCCAGCTGGCGCACCGCGTCAATGCCGACACTCCCGTCGTCAAAGCCCGGCTCAGCCGCATCGGCGAAGGCACGCAAGTCATGGTGTACTGCCCGGATCGCCCCTATTTATTCGCGCGCATTTGCAGCTTCTTCGAGCGCATGAACTACAACATCATGGAAGCGAAAATCCACACCACCCAGCACGGCTATGCGCTGGACAGCTTCCTCGTGATGGATGCGGGCAACGACAAAACCGAATACCGCGACGTGATGAGCTACATCGAGTACGAACTGGCGCAGTTGCTCGCCCAGACCGACGCCCCCCCCGCCCCTCAGATCGGCAGGATCAGCCGCCAGCTCAAACACTTCCCCATCGTCCCCGAAGTCGTCGTCAGCAAAGACGAAAAAGGCAATCACGTGCTCTCCCTCATCGCCGGCGACCGCCCCGGCCTGCTCGCGCGCATCGCCTATTTCTTCGCGCAAAACCACATCGAACTGCACCGCGCCAAGGTCAATACTTTGGGGGCGCGTGCGGAAGACACGTTCTGGATCAGCGCGGAGAAACTGGATAACCCGCACAACGTTGCGACCCTGTGCGAGGCATTAAGAAACCAGCTGGGTTGATGGCGGGCAGAGCATCTGGATGTCATGCCCTCACCATGTCTATTGCGGAATAGGCGCACCCGATGCAGAATGCGCCCATGGATTCAATGGAACACGACCTCCCTTCTGCCGAAATCAGAGACCTGTTTGCCAACGGCGATCCCGCCGACGCATGGAACAAAGCCACTCTGATCGTCCAAAGCATCAATCCCAATTTCGATTTTTCGGAAGTGCGCGGCGTATTCGACGATGTCCTGCGTTTGTTTAACGGCTCCTATCCCGGTTACACACGTATCCAGACGCCCTACCATGATCTCCGCCATACGCTGGACGTGTTCATGTGCGCGGTGCGATTGCTGCACGGGGTGCATCTTTCCGGCGACCCGCTCAGCGACGAGGAGATCGCGCTGATTATGGTGGCGGCATTGCTCCATGACATGGGCTATGCGCAACAAACGAGCGAAGCGGAAGGGAGCGGAGCGCAACACACCCGAATCCATATTCCGCGCGGCATCGCCTTCATGGAACAGAATCTGGGCAAATGGCATCTTCCGGCAGCCTGGGATGTACCGCTGACGCTGATCCTGCGCTGTACCGATTTGGGACACAAATTGTCCAGCATCGACTTCCCCGATCAGCGCATACGTCTGCTCGGACAAATTGTCGGGAGCGCCGATATGGTCGGGCAAATGGCCGACCGCGCCTATCTCGAAAAGTTGTTGTTTTTGTACCTCGAGTTCAAGGAGGCCGAATTTGGCAATTACCAGAACATGCACGACCTCCTCAAGAAAACGCGTATTTTTTACGAGCTCATTATGGAAACACTAGATGGTGAGCTGGGCGGTGTCTATCATTGTTTGAGCCAGCATTTCAAAGCATGGCTGGGCATCGACAGGAATTTTTATCTCGAGTCCATTGAACGCAACATCGTGTATCTGGATAAAGTCATTACGCTGAACGAGACCGAATGGCTTTCCAGACTTAAACGCCACGGTATCGCGCAAACCTTCCAGCAAATCAGCAACGGCGGCACTCCCCTCTGATTTCCCGAAGCCTGCCGAGCGCATGACTATCATTGCCGTATTCAATCAAAAAGGCGGGGTTGGCAAAACAACGACAGCCCTAAACCTTGCGGCAGCATTGGTACGCCACGGACGCAGCACTTACGGCATCGACCTCGATCCGCAGGCGCATCTCGGCTCGATTTCCGGCATCACGGCACTTTCCGGCGAAGACACGGTATTAAGCCTGTTCCAACACAATCGCCCCCTGCGCGAGCTCGTGCAAGAGTCCGCCAATCACATCAAGATCATCCCGGCACATACCGAGTTATCCAAAGTCGATGCGCTATACGGCAAGGGTTACAACGTGGTCAACCGGCTTAACACCAGTTTGCAAGCCGAGAGCTTCGGCAAAAAAGACACGCCGATTATCATCGACTGCTGCCCGATGATCGGTGTGTTGTCGCTGAATGCTATTTTCGCCTGCAACGGATTGATAGTGCCGATCTCGGCCGATCATCTCTCTACCAAAGGAGCCATTCAGCTGGAAAAGGCGCTGAATGCGCTGGAGCCGGTGCTAAAACGGCATATCCCGCGCCGTTACCTACTCACGCGTTTCGACGGGCGCCGCCGCATGGCATGGGACGTGCTGCGTCTGGTCGAGGAACGTTTCGGAGCCAATGTCTGCCGCACCCGCATCTCTGAGAACGTGAGCTTGGCAGAGAGTCCGGCATTGAATCTGACTGTGTTTGAACATGCCCCGACCAGCCGCGGCGCGCATGATTACGATGAATTGCTGGAAGAATTGCTGGCTGACGGCTTTATCGAGTGATCACTTGGAAATCAGGGTAAGGATGTCTTCCACCGACATCGCCTGCGACTGTTTGTTTCCGCCCTCTTCTTCTTTAAGTCCGCAGCGCACGATTTCGCAATAACGGTACATCTGCCTTAACTTGCGCTCGGCATTCTCCTGATCCTGCGCTGCGATCACGACGCTCTCGACGCGCTGCCCGTCCTTGGTCAAGACCGTAAAATCAAATTTCAACATCACGCCCCCTCGGCACTGCGTTGTCGTTTTTAATTTCTTCCGCGCGCAAACTCATTTAGCCCGCGCGTTGCCGTCTCACCTCATACAAACAAATACCGGTACTCACCGATACGTTCAAACTTTCCACACTGCCCATCATGGGGATACGCACCAGCTGGTCGCAGGTTTCGCGCGTGAGACGGCGCAGGCCTTCGCCTTCTGCTCCCAGCACCCAGGCGATCGCGCCGGCATGCTTGAAGGTATTCAGCTCGGTTTCCGCCTCGCCGTCCGCGCCGACCACCCAGATGTCGCGTTCCTGCAACTCGCGCAAGGTACGCGAGATGTTGGTCACGGTGATATAGGGCACAGTCTCCGCCGCGCCGCACGCCACCTTCTCCACCGTGGCATTGATACCTACAGCACGGTCTTTGGGGGCGATCACCGCATGCACACCGAAGGCATCGGCACTGCGCAAGCAAGCACCCAGGTTATGCGGATCCTGCACGCCGTCCAAGACCAGCAACAGGGCCGGTTCGGTCAGGGTATCCAGCACATCATCCAAGTGTTGCACGCGCTGCGCCGCATCGACGCGCGCCGCCACCCCCTGATGTCGGGTATTGCCCGCCATGCCGTCGAGTCGCTTGCCGTCAACCGGCACAATACGCACGCCGTGAGTCTCGGCCAGCTTCAACAGATCGCGTGCACGCGGGTCGCGGCGCTGTGAATCGACATAAATCTCCAGCACGCCGTCGGCGTTCTGGCGGATGCGTCCGATAACGGCATGAAAGCCGTGAATGATACGAGTCTCAGCCATGTTTTTTGCCCGCTTTCTTGGCGCCGGTCTTCTTGGGTTTCTTCGGCGCGGTATCGCCCCACGCGCCAACATTCAACGCCGGAAGCGCCTCTGTTTTTTCCCCGATCAGTGAAAAATCGACCTTGGTGCTTTCCATGTCCACGCGCACCACTTTGACTTTGACACGGTCGCCCAAGCGGTAACGTTTGCCGGTGCGTTCGCCCAGCATCTGGTGCTTGGCCGCATCGAAGTGGAAGTAATCCGCGCCCAGTTCGGAGACGTGAACCAGCCCTTCCACATACAGATCGTCCAGTGCCACGAACAGCCCGAAGCCGGTGACCGAAGAGATCGTGCCTTCGAATTCGCTGCCGAGATGGTCGCGCATGTAGAAGCATTTCAGCCAGGCTTCCACATCGCGGGTCGCGTCATCGGCGCGGCGTTCGGTTTGCGAACAATGAATGCCCAGTTCCGCCCATTTCATCGCGGGTTTGTATTGCTTGCCTTGCAGCACGGCTTTGATCGCGCGGTGTACCAGCAGGTCCGGGTAGCGGCGGATCGGCGAGGTGAAATGCGCATAGGCTTCGTAGCCGAGACCGAAGTGGCCGACGTTCTCCGGGTTGTATTGCGCCTGACGCAAGGAGCGCAACATCACCGTTTGCAGCAGCCCGGCATCGGGACGGCCTTTGATTTGTTTCAGCAACTTGGAATAGTCGCCAGCTTGCGGTTCGTCGCCGCCGCCCAGTTGCAGGCCGAACTCCTTGAAGAACTCGCGCACCGCTTCCAGCTTCTCCGGCGTGGGGCCTTCATGCACGCGGTACAGCACGGGATGCTGGTTCGCATTCAAGAAAGCTGCCGCGCACACGTTGGCTGCCAGCATGCACTCTTCGATGAGCTTGTGCGCATCGTTGCGCACCACGGGAATGATTTTTTCGATCTTGCCTTGCGCGTTGAAAATCATCTGCGTCTCAACCGTCTCGAAGTCGATCGCCCCGCGCTTCTCGCGCGCCTGCAACAAGGTCTGGAACAGCGTGTAAAGATGCTTGATGTGCGGCAATACCGCCGCATATTGCTTGGCGTTGTCGCTCTGCGGGTTCGCCAGCATGTCGGCCACTTGAGTGTAGGTGAGACGCGCGTGGGAGAACATCACCGACGGATAGAAACGGTACTTCACAATGTTTCCGGCAGCGTCGATCTGCATGTCGCACACCATACACAGGCGCTCGACATTGGGGTTCAACGAGCACAGCCCGTTGGACAACTCTTCCGGCAACATCGGAATCACGCGGCGCGGAAAGTATACCGAGTTGCCGCGATTGATCGCTTCGCGGTCGAGCGCATCGCCGGACTGCACATAGGAACTCACGTCGGCAATCGCCACCACCAGACGGAAACCGCTGCCCGCAGGTTCGCAGTACACCGCATCGTCAAAGTCACGCGCGGTTTCGCCGTCTATAGTCACCAGCGGCAACTGGCGCACATCTTCGCGTCCGGCATAGTCTGCCGGTGCAACGGTCGGCGAAAATTTCTCGGCCTGATGTTTGGCGTCATGCGGAAACTCATTAGGCAAGTCATGCTTGCGCAAGGCGATTTCGATTTCCATACCGGGATCGGCATAGTTGCCCAATACCTCGATGATGCGGCCTACCGGTTGCGCGTGTTTGGAGGGCTGCGACAGAATTTCCAGCATCACCACCTGCCCTACTTGCGCCCCGATGTCTCCGCCGGGGGCAACCAGAATGTCCTGACTGATGCGGCGGTTCTCGGCCACCACGAACTGGATGCCATGCTCCGCATACAAGCGCCCCACCAAACGCGAGGTGCCGTGTTCCAGCACCTCGACGATGCTGGCTTCGCGGCGTCCGCGACGGTCGGTGCCGCCCACGCGCGCCATCACGGTATCCCCGTGCAGCACTTTGTGCATCTCCTTGGCGCTCAACACCAGATCATCGCTACCATCCTCGGGAATCAGAAAACCGAAACCGTCGGGATGTCCCTGCACTTTGCCTTTGACCAGATCCAGCTTATCGACCACGCAAATCGCGCGTTTGCGGTTGCGCATAATCTGCCCGTCACGTTCCATCGCTCGCAGGCGGCGGTTAAACAGATCTTCCTCACCCAGCTCGATATGCAGCAGGCTGCATAATTCGTCCTGATCGATGGGCACGCCGCGCTCGGCCAATAGCTGCAAGATATATTCTCGGCTGGGCAAGGGGTTATCGTATTGTTCACGCTCGCGTTCAAGAAATGGATCGAGCTCGCGTATATTTTTTTTCTTCGTTGTCATTGACAGTAAATCCTATAGCTATTAAAGTGCGCGTCCTCAGCAGTGCCCAGATGGCGGAATTGGTAGACGCGCACGGTTCAGGTCCGTGTGCCGCAAGGTGTGGAGGTTCGAGTCCTCTTCTGGGCACCACCAAACAAGTAAGCTCGCGCAAGCGAGCTTTTTTGTTGTCTGCCCAAAAAATTCAAAACACTTGCGTGCCCCGACACGAACCCGGCAGACATCGAACACAGCCCGCCTTGCACCCATCCATAAACAAAAACACGCACCCCGGAATGGCGATGCGCGTCGGTATTATCTTCAATCAACAAAACAGTCCTATGCCTCAAACGGATGACGCAGCACGATAGTTTCATCGCGATCCGGCCCCGTCGAAACCATATCGACCGGCACTTCGCAAATTTCCGCGATGCGCTTCAGATAATTTCTGGCCTGCACGGGAAGGTCGTCAAATTTCTTCACGCCCACCGTGCTGCCGCTCCAGCCCGGCATATCTTCATACACCGGCTCGCAACCCGCCAGCGACTCGGCGCCGACCGGAAGAATGTCGCTGTACTGGCCGTTGATCTTGTACCCCACGCCGATACGCACGGTCTCCATGCCATCCATCACATCCAGCTTGGTCACGCACAGGCCGGACACGCCGTTGATCTGGATAGAGCGCTTCAACGCGGCCGCATCAAACCAGCCGCAGCGGCGCGCGCGTCCGGTGGTGGCACCGAACTCGTGCCCCTTGTCGGCGAGATGTTTGCCGATAGGGTCTTGCTTGTCTTCCGCATCGTACAGCTCGGTCGGGAACGGGCCGGAACCGACGCGCGTAGTGTAAGCCTTGGTGATGCCCAGCACGTAATGCAGTGTTTGCGGACCGACCCCCGCCCCGGCACAGGCCGCACCGGCGATACAGTTGCTTGATGTCACGAAAGGATAGGTGCCGTGGTCGATGTCCAGCAGCGTACCTTGCGCGCCTTCAAACAACAGGTTCTGCCCCGCCTTGTTGGCTTCGTACAACGCGCGCGGCACATCCATCACCAGCGGCTTGATACGCTCGGCCAGCGCCAGCGCATCATCCAGCGTCTTTTGAAAATCAACTACGGGCGCATTGAAATAATTTTTCAGTACGAAATTGTGGAAATCCAGCACCTCGCCCAGCTTGGCAGCAAAACGCTCGCGATGGAGCAGGTCTTGCAAACGGATCGCGCGGCGCGCCACTTTGTCTTCGTAGGCGGGACCGATGCCGCGTCCGGTCGTACCGATCTTCCCAGCCCCTTTGGCGGCTTCGCGCGCTTTGTCCACGGCTTCGTGGTAAGGCAAAATCAACGGGCACGCCTCGGAGATACGCAGGCGCTCGTACACCTTGATGCCGGCTTCCGCCAGCATATCCATTTCTTTCAGCAACGCGGCGGGAGACAGCACCACGCCGTTACCGATGT
>JBBIJL010000008.1:0-27949 GCA_037446005.1 Gallionellaceae bacterium
CCGTCCGAAAATTGCGCCGACGGTCGTATGCCTTGCACGGCTGCGGTAAATTGCGTACCGGACAAACGACTCATCCCGGCGGGATTGTAAAAGACCGTGGTTGCGTCTTCGGCGATAGCCGCGCCTCCGGCATAGGCATTGCCCAAACCGCCCACGCCCTGCTCAATCAAAGCAAAACCTGATGCTGCGGCACTGCCCGATATGGCGGCCAATGCAATACCCATGGAACATTTCAATACGGTTTTCTTAAGCCTCATGATTTTTTCTCCCAGTAGTTATTTCACAACGAACTCACACAGCACTTCCCTTATCACTCACTCCGGCGGAACTTCGCGCGGCTTGCGGTCTTCACCCACTGCCACATAAGTCAGCGTGGCTTCGGTCACTTTGACGCAAGTCGGCTTGACCGGGTCGCGTTGCGCATACACCTCGACCGTGACCGTCATCGAAGTGCGACCAACCTTGACGAGGCTCGCATAGAGGCTCACCACATCTCCCATAAACAGCGGCTGCTTGAATACGAAGGAATTCACCGCTACCGTGGCCACTCTGCCGCGCGCGCGGCTGATGGCGGGAATGCTGCCGGCAATGTCCACTTGCGACATCACCCAGCCGCCGAACACATCGCCGGTGATATTGCAGTCGGACGGCATCGCCACCACGCGCAAGGTGGCATGGCGGCTGGGTAAAGTGGTCTCTTGTTCGCTCATGCTTCAATGCCCTTCATAAAGTTGTTGGATGTCTGCCCCGAACTGCTCGACCACGCGATTGCGTTTCATCTTCAGCGTCGGCGTCATGATGCCGTTTTCCACCGTCCACGGTTCGTTCAATAACAGGACGCGGTGGATGCGCGCATAGCCGGGGAATTCGCGCAATTGCACGGCGATGCGCTGCAAGGCTTGCTGCTCGACGCGCGTGTCTTTCAGCGACTCCGGCATGTCGGCACGCACCCCGAGTTCCTGCGCGAACTGCTGCCACACCGGCTGGTTCACCACCGCCACCGCCACCATATAGGAGCGCGCCTCGCCGAGCACGATGACCTGCTCGAACAGCGCGTCGCGCGTGATCGCGAACTCGATGTCCGCCGGGGGCAGCTTCTCGCCGTTCGACATCACGATGATTTCTTTCACGCGCCCGGTGATGGCGATGTGGCCGGACGGGCTGATGTGCGCGATGTCGCCGGTGTTCAGCCAGCCGTCCGCGTCTATCATGGCGCGCGTCGCTTCGGGGTTATTCCAGTAGCCCATCATCACGTTCGGGCCTTTCACCAGCAGGGCGCTATCCTCGCCCAGACGCACTTCCACGCCGCGGATCGGCTGCCCCACGGTCTCGGGATAATTATTTTCGGGATGGTTGCCGCTGATGACGGGGCTGGTCTCCGTCAGGCCGTAGCCCTGCACCACCGGCAAGCCCAGCCCGACGAACACGCGCGAGACATCCGGCGACAGCGCGGCACCGCCACTCACGGCGGTGCGCAATCTGCCGCCCAGACGCTCCAGCAGCTTGCGCGCCACCAGTTTGTCCAGCAACGGCCACAGCAGAAAGCTGAATTTCCATGCGCCGCGCCCTTGCTGGTGCAGGAAGCGTGCCCAGCCCACTTCAACCGCCAGATAGAACAGTTTTTTGCGCAGCGGCGAGCCCTCGTCCAGTTTCGCGCGGATCGCGGCATAGATGCGTTCGTAAATGCGCGGCACGGAAATCAGCAGGGTCGGCCGGATCGTTTGCATGTCTTCGCTCAACAGCGGGATGGAACGCGCGAATGCCACGGTCGCCCCGGTCATCACCGTCAGGTAATAGCCCAAGGTGCGTTCGAAAGCGTGCGACAGCGGCAGGAAGGACAGGAACAAATCGTCGTGGCTCACCGCGAACGTGTCCAGACAGGCGTGCGCGTTGGACAAAATGTTGTGGTGGCTCAGCATCACCCCTTTGGGTTTGCCCGTCGTGCCCGAGGTGTAGATGATAGTGGCGAGCCGCTGCGCGTCGCTGTGCACGGGCGCCTGCAACTGCGCGGCGGACGGCAGCCAGGCTTGCGCGCTTTGCAAGCTTGCGTCGGCATTTTGGGCAATCTCGTCCAGGCTGACGAAACGTTGCACCGACTGCATTTGCCCGCGTACGCCGCTCAACTCCTGCCATTGTTCCCGCGTCTCGAACAACAGCACTTTCACTTTCGCGTCGTTGACGATGTAGGCGATGTTTTCCGCCCGATCCACGGTGTACAGCGGCACCACCACCAGCCCCAGCGACATGGCCGCCTGATCGAAAAATATCCACTGCGGGCAATTGCGCAGCATCAGCGCCACGCTGTCTCCGGCCGCAAGTTGTTCGCGCAGCAAAGCGGCTTGCCAACATGCAACCTGTTGCGCCACCTCGGCCCAGGTGAGCGTAGCCCATGCGTTGCGCGGCGTATCGAAATAGCGGTAAGCGATGGTATCCGGCGTGCGTTGCACCCGTTCGAGCAGCAGGCCGTGCAAAGTGACAGCCTGCTCGGGAGTGATTGCGACGTGTGCGTTCTCGCTCATTTTGAACCCTCAAGAAATAGATCGTTATACAAGGCGGTTCCCGGCGTCACCGCATAGCGCTCGAAGTCCGTTACGCCCTCGTCGCGCAACACCTCTTCGTCGATAAAGAAATTCCCGCTGCATACTTTGCTGTCGCGCGTCAAAATGACGTGCGCCGCATCGGCCACGATGGCGGGCTGGCGCGAAGCGCGCAGGATGGCCTCGGGAAAATTGTTTTCGATGGCCGCCGTGGCGATGGTGGTGCGCGGCCACAGACAGTTGCAGGCGATGCCGTCAGCCGCGAATTCGCGCGCCATGCCCAGCATGCACAGGCTCATGCCGTATTTGGACAGAGTGTAGGCCACGTGCGGCGCAAACCATTTCGCGTCGATGTTGAGCGGCGGCGACAGCGCGAGAATGTGCGGGTTGGCGGCTTGTCTGAGATGCGGGATGCACGCTTGCGCAACGAGAAACGTCGCGCGCATGTTCACATCCCACATCAGGTCGAGGCGCTTGGCGGAAGTCTGCAAGGTGGGGGTGAGACTGATGGCGCTGGCGTTGTTGACCAGCACGTTGATGCCGCCGAAATGCGCCGCCGCCTGCGCCACTGCCGCCGCAATAGCTTGCTCGTCGCGCACATCGAGCTGAATCGCCAGTGCTTGACCGCCCGCCCGCCGCACTTCGTCCGCGACCGAGTGGATAGTGCCGGGCAATTTCGGATGCGCTTCCGCAGTCTTGCCGGTGATGACCACGTTGGCCCCGTCGCGCGCGCAGCGCAAGGCAATCTCGCGCCCGATGCCGCGGCTGGCGCCGGTAATAAAAATAGTTTTGTCGCGAAGATCACGCATGTTTTGCCTCCCCTGCAAGGCAATCTGGCCACGGACTCCAACGGAAAAAAAGCCACCCCGATTTGGTTTTCCGCCCCTCAAGAATGCGGGCTGTTATCTGTATTTATCCGGGTGCATCCGTGGCTGATTATTTTTTTATATTTTAATGCCCCACCAACATCTGTTCCGGCGCGAAGTCATCCACCATGATGACCTTGCGGCGCAGCGCGTAATCGCGCTCCAACTGCAACGCCTGCTCGGCATTGATGAGGCCGAGTCCGCGCGCTTCGGCGATCTGCCCCAGTTCATCCAGCGCTTTGAGCTTGCCCGCTTTGCGGGCTTGCGCCAATTCCGCCTGCAACGGCTCGCACGCCAACGTGCTGGTCAGCGCAGCCTCCAACGCGGCCACTGCATCGTTTTCGTCCGCCGCGATGAACATGCCGGCGGTCAGCCGGTCGCGTGCATCACCCTGCGCACCCAGCAGAGCGGCGACCTCGTGCCCCAGCGCATCGGACGCCGGTTTGCGGCATTGCCCCACGGGGAAAATGAGCGCGCGCAGCAGCAGCGCGGCATAACGGTTGGGGAAATTTTGCAGCACGCCGTCGAACGCGACCTGGATGCGGTACAGGCCGTCCTGCATCGCCCAGTCCAGCAGCGGCAGGTCTTCCACCGGGCGCCCGTCGTCCTCGAAGCGTTTCAGCACGGCGGAGCACAAATACAGCTGGCTCAGCACATCGCCCAGACGCGCGGATAATTTTTCGCGGCGTTTCAAACCGCCGCCCAGCACCAGCATGGAGATGTCCGCCGCAAACGCAAACGATGCGGAATAGCGCGTGAGCAGCTGGTAATAACGCCGCGTCGGCTCTTCCGTCGGCACGTTGATAATGCGTCCGCCGGTGAGCGCGAACAGCAGCGAACGCACCGCATTGCTCATGGCAAAGCTGATGTGCCCGAAGAACGCGGCGTCGAAATCGTGCACGGCTTTCGATTTGTCCGGCTCGTGCGCCGCCTGGATTTCCTTCAGCACGTAGGGGTGGGCGCGCACCGCGCCCTGCCCGAAGATGATGAGACTGCGCGTGAGGATGTTCGCACCTTCCACGGTGATGCCGATCGGCGTCTGCTGGTACAGGCGCCCCAGATAATTATCCGGCCCCAGGCAAATGCCCTTGCCGCCGTGCACATCCATCGCGTCGTTGATGAGCACGCGGCCGCGCTCGGTGCAGTGATATTTGACGATGGCGGAAATCACCGAGGGCTTCTCGCCCAGATCGACCGCCTGCGCGGTAAGCACGCGCGCCGCGTCCATGACGTAAAGGTTGCCCGCAATACGCGTGAGCGCCTCTTCCACGCCCTCGAATTTGCCCACCGGCAGTTTGAACTGCTTGCGCACGCGGCCGTAAGCGCCGCTGGTGCGTGCCGCCAATTTCGATCCGCCCGTGGCGCTGGCCGGCAACGAGATCGAACGCCCCGCCGCCAGACATTCCATCAGCATGCGCCAGCCTTGGCCGATGCGCGCCGTGCCGCCGATGATGTAATCCAGAGGAATGAATACTTCCTTGCCGGAAGTCGGCCCGTTCAGGAAGGCCGAGTTAAGCGGAAAGTGGCGGCGTCCGACATTGACACCGGGGGTGTTGGTCGGAATCAATGCCAGCGTGATGCCGCGCGATACTTCCGGGCCGAGCAGGTTTTCCGGGTCGTACAGTTTGAAGGCCAGCCCCAGCAGCGTGGCGACCGGCGCCAGCGTGATGTAGCGTTTTTCCCAGGTGACGCGCACGCCGAGCACATTCGTTTGTCCGTTGAAATCGCCATAGCCGACGATGCCGACATCGGGGATCGCGCCCGCATCGGAACCGGCGAACGGGCCGGTCAGCGCAAAGCACGGCACCTCTTCGCCTTTGGCGAGACGGCGCAAATATTTATCCTTCTGCTCTTGCGTGCCATAGTGCAGCAACAGTTCGGCGGGGCCCAGAGAATTGGGCACCATCACGGTCACCGCTCCGGTGCCGCTGCGCGAAGCCACTTTGGTCACCACGGCGGAATGCGCCTGCGCGGAGAATTGCAGCCCGCCGTATTCCTTCGGGATAATCATGCCGAAGAAACCTTTGTCCTTGATGAACTGCCACGCCTGCGGCGACAAATCCTGGCGCACATGCGTGACATCCCAGTCGTCGATCATGGCGCACAACTGCTCCACCTCGTTGTCGAGGAAAGCCTGCTCTTCCGCGCTCAGTGCCGGTTTGGGCAGGGCCAGCAATTTATTCCAGTGCGGATTGCCGCTGAACAATTCGCCGTCCCACCACACCGTGCCGGCGTCGAGCGCCTCCTGTTCGGTTTGCGAAACTTGCGGAAGGATTTTTTGAAACACGCCGAGGATAGGGCGGCTGACCAGCCAGCGGCGCAAAAAAGGAATTCCGAATACCACGATGAACAGCAACAGCGCGATGTAGAGCATTTGCAGCGCGACATCGGAGATACGGCTCTGCACCGCGATCAACGGCACAAAGACCATCATAGCCAACAGCCAACTCGTGATGGATGCGCGGAAAAAAGCAAGCAGCAGAAATACGGCAAGTACGACCACAAACAATAAAATTGCCATTACAACTCCCTCCGAATTGATTCGCTTGAACGTGCCGAACTTTAACTCTTATAAGGCATTCTTGCTACGGCCTCCGGCCCGATTTAGGGGCGGCCAAAATCAGTCAGGAACACCCAGTGCGGTTTCAAATACCGGAGTATGCGTGAGAAATTTCGACAAGGTGAATGCGGCCGTCGGCTGCATATTGATACAGATCATTTTGATATTCACCGCCTGACAAGTGCGCGCCAACTTGTCCAGCCAGCCGTAATACACCGGGTCGATCACGGGAATGTCGTTCAGGTCATAATACAGGCGCACGCCCTGCCCCTGCTGCACATGCACGACGATCTCCCGCACCAACGTATCCTGCTCGCGGATATTCATGCTGCGCAGCGGCTCGAGCAGAAAATTGCCCTTGCCGATGCGCGTCAGATGCACGTCTGAAATAGCCATCAGTTTGCTTTTTGGCTGACCTGAATACCCATGCGCATGAATGCCTCTTTCAAGCCGTCGGACAGGCTGGCCCGGGTGGTCACGCCGTTCAGGTCGATATTCAAACTTACCAGCGCACGCGCGATTTCGGGATGGATACCCGTGATGATCGCGTCGCTTCCCATCAGTTGCACCGCGCGCACCATCTGGATCAGGTGGTGGGAAACCTGCGAGTCGATGTTCTTCACGCCGGTCAAATCCATCACGACCGCGCGCGCATGATCCTTGGCGATGCGGTTAAGCAAGGCTTCCATCACCAGCATGGTGCGGCTGGAATCCAGCGTACCGATGATAGGCAGAGTCAGCACGCCGTCCCATATTTCGGTGATCGGCGTGGAGGTCTCGCGCAGCTCCGCCTCCTGCGCCTTCAGGGTATTCTCGCGCTCGCTCAGGTAAATACGGAACACCGCCATGATGAGCTCGTCGAAGTGCTGCGCAAAAAACAGCAGCACGGAACGCGATTGGGTGAAAGCTATGCCGCTGTCGCGCTCCAGCGCCGAGATCAGGCTGTATTGCAGGCGCTGCGCATAACGCACCACATCATCAACATTGCCGCCGCGCATCAGCATGCGTTGCGCGAGCTCCGCGAAGAAAGTTTCCAAAGCATGAAATTGCGGCGATGTGCGCTTGAGCGGATCTTTCGACCCCAACAGCCCGGCTATCAGGTGAACGAATTCACTGCTCATATCCGCGACCTCGTCCTCGTCCATCAGCTTGTTATCCGCGCAGAAAAACTCCCGCCCGGTTTCTTCCAGCTCCCCGGAAATATTGCCGATTTTCAAACCGAACAACGCGGCCAGTTTTTCGCTGGTTTCTTTTTTCTGCACCATTTTCTCCCCCTTAGTTTTATTTCCTACCCTATTGTACAAACACAAACCGACTGGTCATCCGAAATCCGCCCCATGATGTTGCCCAAGGTATACGCGATCAACTGCGGATGCTGGTTAAACAGGCTCACAAAGTTTGCCGAATCCCAATTGCGCCGGATACCGTCGCTCGCGGTAACGATGACGCATTTCTTGCCGAACTCGTTCTGCGACACCGTCGCCGAGCGGTGCTCGCGCCCCAGTATCCCGGGCGCAAACGCGAAATGCTGAATCTGCTCCTGGTCGTAAAGATGCGCGTGCATATCGCCCACGCCGGATAAACGCAAATTGCATTTCGCCAAATCAATCTCGCCGGTAATCGCCACGGCGCCGCGCGTATCGACGAGTTGCAAATCCGCCGCCGCCAAGATCGTCTCCGGCGACTCGCAGCTCAGCAGATGGACCGACAGATCGGCGGTGGCCGCCTCCGCCTCTTCGCCATGCCCTATCCCGTCCAGATGCAGCCAGCGCAAAATCTTGCCCGCCTGATGCAAATAGATCCGGTCACCGTTGTAACGCTCGTCGGATAAAGACCGCGAAAACATGCCGAACTTGAAACCGGATTTTGCTTCTTTGTTTTCCTTGTCCAAATAAAACCGGGCCAGTATTACCGTGCCGCTCCATTTTTTCGGCTGCCCCGGATGCACTTGCTGCGTGTAGATGTACGACTCGTCGCTCAAGCGACGGATCGCCCCTAGGCCTTTGCCCAAAGTGCTTGCCGTCGAATAGCCGTCTTCTTCGGCAGCGCTCAGATTCGCGATACCGGGACCGAAGTCCAGCGAAAGCAAATCCAGCACGCGCCCGGGTTGCTTCCATAGCTGCACCATACCCCGCCCCGCAGCATGCTTGACGTTATTACTGACGAGTTCCGACGCCACCAGCAGCATGTTTTCCTGCTTTAATTCGCTGACCCCGAGACGCTGGGTAATAGCGGTCAATCTTGAACGCAGCAAAATCAGCGAACTTTCGTTTTGCGTGGCGCTATTGAAGAGCATCTTGCAATCGGTGGCGCTGTCGAATATATCAGGCACAAGTTTCTTTCACTGGACACACTGCCCCGCAATTCTGCGTATCGCCCCTGCTGCATTGAATCACCACCGCCCGCCCGCGACCGCGATGCTTGGCCTCGTACAGGGCTGTATCTGCCTTATGGATAAAGTCTTCCAGAGTAAAGTCGTTGCGGGTGCGCGGGTCGATGGTCGCGATCCCGACACTGACCTTGCCCTCCATTTGCAGAATCACCTGCCGCGCTTTTTCGCACGCCGTGCTGAAATCGGCATAAATCATCATGGCAAATTCGTCCCCGCCAAAACGGAACGCGCAATCCACATCTTCCCGGATCACGCTGCGCAGAATATGCGCCATCTTGTTCAGGTAGGCATCGCCGAACAGGTGACCGTGCTGGTCGTTGATGCTCTTGAAGAAATCCAGATCCAGCATCACCAGCGACAGCGGCGAGGTTTTTTGCCGCATGGTATAGCGGAAGGCCTGATCCAATTTCTCGTCGAACGCGCGCCGGTTGGGCAACATGGTGAGCGGATCCGTCTCCGCCTGCCGAATCGAGACCTGCAACTCGGCCTGGCGGCTTAACAACTTCACCTGCAATTCGGCCAGTTCGCGCTCGGTGCGCTCGCGCGTTTCGTGCAGGTGGCGCACCATCGCCTCATTACGCTGGTTCAAAATTTCGGGATCAATGGCTTCGGTGGATTTGCGCAGATAATCGCGCAACTGTTCGACAATATATTTTTCTACCGCGCCCAACTGTAGCAGCACAAACTCGTTCGCATCCCAAAGGATGCGCAGACTATGGTTTTGCAGTTGGACAATCACCGGGAAAGGCTGGCCGCAACAGGCTCCGGCGGCGCGCAAACGTTGAATCAATACCAGACTGGCGAGCGAAGCCCGAAAAGCGTTCCCCTTGAGACGCTTCACGCTTTCCATCAGAAAGCCGACAAAATTCTGCAAATCCGGTTCGATTGCCAAATTGAGTCTCAGTAGCTCGACTGTTTCCACAACACCTCGCCATGTTGATTTCGGGGGACTTTATAATGGACATATGTGGCCGGGTCAATCCCAACGTCTCTCCCGCAACACTTTTTATGCCCACCCGATACGCACCGCGCTCACCCGTAACGATGAATCTCAATCGTCGTATGCACGATTTCCTTATGCAGGCTTAGCTTTTGCCGCACCTGCTCCGGCGTCAGCATGGCATTGCGCGTCACAATACTCAGCGCACACGCATAGGACTCTTTACCCACACGCCACACATGCAAGTCGGTAACCTTGGTTTCATCGGGGTTATCAAGCACCTCGATGACCTCGCGAATTTCTTCCACCACGGGATGATCCATTTCCCGGTCGAGCAACACCTTGCCCGTCTCCATCAGTAACCCCTTCGCCCAAACCGCCACCAGAATCGCGCCGGCCATGCCCATAACCGGATCGAGCCACGACCACCCATAGAACAAGCCCCCTACCAGCGCCAGAATAGCCAGCACCGAAGTCGCCGCATCCGCGATGACATGCACATAGGCCGATTTCAGATTCAAATCCTGATGGTGAGGGTGCGCGGCATGCTCCCGATGCGCGTGGACGTACTGATGAGAGTGGTCGTGTTGAGGGTGCTGATGTAGCTGACGATATTTTTGCGCCGAGTCCGCCCGGGGTGGCTCGCGGTGAACGTGCGCATCATGCCCATGCCCGTGGCCGTGATGATGGTCATGCGCCTTGCCGAGAATCATGGCGCAAACGATATTCACCAGCAGACCAATGATCGCCACGATGATCGCCTCCTGATAGTGAATCGGCTGCGGCGAGAACAAGCGCTCCACCGACCCGAATACCATCATCGCCGCGACTCCCAGCAGAAAAATGGCACTGGCGAAGCCCGCCAGAATCTCGATTTTCCAGGTACCGAAAGCGAACCTTGGATCAGTTGCATAATGCCGCGCCGCCGCATAAGCAAACGCGCTCAAGCCGATAGCGAACGCATGCGAACTCATGTGCCAACCGTCCGCCAGCAGCGCCATCGAGTTAAACCACCACCCGGCGACGATCTCCACCACCATCATCGCGGCGGTGATCCACATCACGGCACGCGTGCCGCGTTCGGCGGCGGGATTGCCCGAGTGGAAGATATGATGATGTGCAAAGCGAGATTCGTTATCGGTTGGCATAGAGTTCGAAATAGGGGCTGCTTATCTGCAAAACGCGCCATATGCGGGCGGCTTAAACTTTATTTCGGCGCAGCATAACACTCGATGCCGTCCGCATGCTCGATTCACATCTTGAGCAGGGTATCCACCTTGGCGGCGCATATAAAATCGTTCTCAGACAAACCATTGACGGAATGCGTCGAGTAATCAACGTGACACTTGTTGTAACCCACACTCATGTCGGGATGATGATCTTCCCGGTGGGATAGCCATGCCACCGCATTGACGAAAGCCATGGTCTGATAATAATTTTTGAACTCGAAAGTCTTGCCAATACTGAGTTTACACTGCTCCCAGCCGTCGAGTTGTTTGAGCAGCTTGTCGATCTCGTCCTGTGACAACGGCTGCGTTCCACCTTCACAAGGTTTGCATTTATTGTGCACCAAATCTCGTATGTCGTTCATGATGTCCTCACTCGCTAACAATATGATAAAAGCGTTGGGTCATCTTGCGCACTGGTCAGCTCAGTAATTTGAAGGCATGAGCCCAGTCATTGCGCAAAAAGCCCGGAATACACCACAACATGCACAGCGGTTCGATGGCACGCGCCGCTTCGGCTTTGCCCATGTCCGCGACTTCCCAGCCGAACTGGTCGAGGATTCCCACCACAATCTGCTTCGCCTCGTCGTCATTGCCGCAGATAAACATGGTGGGCCTGCCGCCCTTGAACTGCGGATTGACCATGAATGCATTGCCCACGGAATTGAAGGCTTTGACGAAACGCGCCGTGCCGAATTCGAGCTGCAAGCGTTCCATTTGTGAGTCGTCAAGCGTGGTGAAATACTTCAATACCCCGTTCACCGGTGGTGCGTCGGCGATGGGATTGGTCACGTCGATTACTGGCTTGCCCGAAAAGTTCTCGGCTCCCGCCAAATACAGCACATCCATCGCCGCTAGGCCTTTGACCGCCAGTACCACTAGCTCGCCGAACTTTGCCGCATCGGAGAAGCTGGCGATGCGCGCTTGTGGGTTCTTGGCAGCCCATTCGCCAAGCTTGGCGGGGGTACGCGTGCCGAGCATCACGTCGTGACCGTGTTTTAAAAAGCCCCCTGCCAATGCCTTGGCCACATCCCCCGATCCCAAGATTCCGATTTTCATGATTATCTCCTTAGTTTGGTTCACGTCCGCCAACGATTCGAAGCGTAACTCAGTGCATGCTTGCAGCCGGCGTACTTCGGTGGAGCCGGTAACTTTCCGGGAGCAGGTCGATGATCTCGCGCTGTACCGAGATGTTGTGCTCTTCATATAACGGCTCACCGCATAACGCCAGCACCTCATCGAAATTCTCCGGCACCTTTTCCCCCTGCCACACCCAGTTGACCGGCAAACACACCCCCTCCTCGCTCTGCATGGGATAGTCCGACTGCACGATGCCGACCGCTTTAATGTGCAGCGACATCTGCGGGGTGCAGTGTTTAATGAAAACAACATCATCGTTCCTGATACGGGAAACGATAGCGTGCAACTCGAATTTCCCGTCCGGCGCGCGCGGGATACAGACGACACCCTTGTCGATAAAGCCTTGCGCATTGTGTTCATCTATTCCGAAAAAGGTAGCCATGACACATCTCCTTTCGTTTGATTGATAGCACATCCGCGTTTTCACGCTGCATCAGAGTTATCAGGATGGGCAAGCCATGTCAGCCGCCACAACCCAACGCTCATATTCTTCCGCTGTGACATACCCCAGTGCGAGCGCTGCCTGTTTGAGCGTGCAGGCGTCGCTCTGCGCACGCTTTGCGATCTCGGCTGCGCGGTCGTATCCGATATGCGGAACCAGCGCCGTCACCAGCATCAACGACTGCTCTATCAACTCGCCCAGCCGCTGCCGCTCCGGCTCGATGCCGCGCACACAATAGCGCTCGAAACTCGCCATGCCGTCCGCCAGCAGGCGCAAGCTTTGGAGGAAGTTGTAAGAGATGAGCGGCTTATACACATTCAATTCGAAATTGCCAGACGCGCCGCCGAGGCTGATGGCCACATCGTTGGCGATGACCTGACAGCACAGCATGCACAGCGCTTCGCATTGCGTGGGATTCACTTTGCCCGGCATGATCGAACTGCCAGGCTCGTTCTCGGGAATCCGCAACTCACCCAAACCGGAGCGCGGCCCGGAAGCCATCCAGCGTATGTCGTTGGCGATCTTCATCAGGGCGACGGCGAGCGTCTTGAGTGCGCCGTGCGCATTGACCAGTGCGTCGTGTGCGGCCAGTGCGGCGAATTTGTTCTCGGCGCTTTTGAACGGCAAGTGCAGGCGTTCGGCCAATTCGGCTGCGACCCGCGCCCCAAATTCGCGGTGGGTGTTCAATCCGGTGCCCACCGCCGTGCCCCCCACGGCCAATTCGAAGAGCGCCCCCAGAGCGGAGGTAATCGTCCTTTCGGCATAATTCAATTGCGCGGTGTAGCCGGAGAACTCCTGACCGAGCGTCAGCGGAGTTGCATCCTGCAGATGTGTACGCCCGATCTTGAGAATATCCGCGTACTCTTGTGATTTACCGGCGAAGCTCGTGCGCAACGCCACCAATGCCGGGAGCACCTTACCGGTAATGCCGGACGCAGCCGCAACATGCATCGCCGTGGGGAAAATGTCGTTCGACGACTGTCCCAGATTGACCTCATCATTCGGATGAACCAGCCTGCTGATGCCGCGTTCGCCGCCCAACAGTTCGGAAGCGCGATTGGCCAACACCTCGTTCATGTTCATGTTGCTCTGCGTACCCGAACCGGTTTGCCAGACCGCCAAGGGGAACTCGTCGCTGTACGTTCCGGCCAGCACCTCCTCAGCAGCCATGATGATGGCTTGCGCTTTCTCGCGCTTGAGCAGGCCGAGATCGCGGTTGACACAGGCGCAAACCAATTTGATCTGTGCCAGCGCATAGATAATCTCGTCCGGCATGCGTTCGGACGAGATGTGGAAATGCACAAGCGAACGCTGCGTCTGCGCGCCCCAAAGGCGCTGGGACGGCACTTCAATATCACCAAAGGAATCGTGCTCTGTTCTGGTTTCCACGATTGACTCCATATCTTCGAACAGTCCTAAGCTGGACCAAAGGGAGCATCAATGGCACGCCGCCATGTTCGTTACGACATGCTTAACGGCATCGTGGATGTTTTAGTGTGGCGACCGCCACAGAGATGTCGAGCATGAAAAACCCTAAACCGACAATCGCGGGTGATGGGAGCCACCCGGCACGAAAATCCTAGTATTCCCGACCTATTTTGTCAACAACTTTTCCACTGTAGGCACCGTAAACATAGCGGCGAATTGACAGACCGCTACCGCATCTTCGCCACAGCATCCTCCACCCGCTCCACCGCGACAATCTCCATGCCTTCGATCTTGTGCTTGGGCGCGTTGGCCTTGGGGATGATGGCGTGGGTGAAGCCGAGTTTGGCGGCTTCTTTTAAGCGCTCTTGTCCGCGCTGCACCGGGCGCACTTCTCCGGCCAGCCCCACTTCGCCGAACACCACCATCTTCTCCGGCAGCGGGCGGTTGCGCAAGCTGGAAACAATCGCGAGCAGCACCGCCAGGTCCGCGCCCGGCTCGGTGATCTTCACGCCGCCGACGGCGTTGATGAACACGTCCTGATCGAAGCAGGCAATGCCCGCGTGGCGGTGCAGCACGGCCAGCAGCATGGCGAGGCGGTTCTGTTCCAAACCCAAGGACAAACGGCGCGGTGTGGGCGAATGGGAGTCGTCCAGCAGCGCCTGTATCTCCACCAGCAAAGGGCGCGTGCCTTCCTGCGTGACCATCACGCAGGAGCCGGGCACTTGCGCGCCGTGTTGCGACAGGAACAGTGCGGAAGGATTGCTGACCTCGCGCAGGCCTTTCTCGGTCATGGCGAATACGCCGAGTTCGTTCACCGCACCGAAACGGTTCTTGAACGCGCGGATCAAACGGAAGCTGGAATGCGTGTCGCCCTCGAAATACAGCACGGTATCGACGATGTGCTCCAGCACTCTTGGCCCGGCCAGTGCGCCTTCTTTGGTGACATGGCCGACGAGGATGATGGTCACGCCGCTGCTCTTCGCCAGCCGCGTGAGTTGCGCCGCGCATTCGCGCACCTGCGCCACCGAGCCGGGTGCGGAGGTCAGTTGCTCGGAATACACGGTCTGGATGGAGTCGATCACCACCACCTCCGGCTTCTCGTTGGAGACGGCGGCCTGAATTTTTTCCAGTTGAATTTCGGGCAGCAGATGCACTTCGCTGGCATCGAGCGCGAGACGCTTGGCGCGCAACGCGATCTGCTGCGCCGATTCTTCGCCGCTGACATAGAGCACTTTTTTCGTGAGGGAGAGATGCGCCAGCGCCTGCAACAGCAGGGTGGATTTACCGATGCCGGGGTCGCCGCCGATCAGCACCACGCCGCCCTCCACCAAGCCGCCGCCCAGCACGCGGTCGAACTCGGCGATGCCGGTCGGCGTGCGCGACACCTCGCTCGCCTCGACCTCGGCCAGCTGCTGCAATTTGCCCGATGCGGCCAAGGCGCTGTAACGGTTTTTGCCGGCCGCCGGTGCGGCTTCAGCCACCGCCTCCACCAGTGTGTTCCATTCGCCGCAATGCGGGCACTGGCCTTGCCATTTGGGCGACTGTCCGCCGCATTCGGTGCAGCTATAAATTGTTTTTGCTTTAGCCATTTGGATCAACACAGGACTTCAAAATAAAGGCGGGCAATCTACCAGCATTGTCCGCCTCACGCCACCGCTTGAACCGGCATGAAAATCCGGCATTCATTCCTGCTTCGCGCTACTATTTGCACTCCACATAACCCAACTGCAAGGAGCGCGACATGAGCGATTTTTCTGACGAAGGGATCAAGCAGGCAGCCAGCGCTGCCGTATCTGAAGGTAAGGACATCCGCGAACGCGTGCGCGACCTCACGCTTTCCGCCATCAAGCAACGCAAAATGGAAGCCGGCGAGGTAAAAAATGTCGTCAAGGCGCTGACCGAAGGCATCACACTGGGACTGGACAAACGGGCGCACGATTCCAAGCAGGCGCTGACTCAAGCATTTTCAGGACTGGATGCGGCGCTGATGAAATCCGCCGAAGCCACCCATCTTGCCTTGCAACAACTCACCGAACACAGCAACGACTTCAGCAAGCAAGATCTCAAGACCGCGCTCGACAACCTGAAAAAAGTCGAACAGGATTTTCTCTCCACGGTGAGCGATGTCGCGGGAAAAAGTTCGGCACATGTCAAAGCGGAACTCGACGAACTGCTCACCCATGCCCGCCGTACCGGCACCGACACCGGACGCCAGGTCTCCGCCACACTGGCGGCGTTTTCGCAGCAAATACACGGCGTGGCGCACGATACCAAGACGGCAGGCAGCGGAGCGGCACATACGCTGAGCACACGCTTCACCTTACTCGCTGCCGGAATCTTGGAAGGCATCGCACAGGCGCTGCGCGACAAAAAATAGCGCCATGCTGCTCGAAACAGTAAGCGCCATGCGCGATTTGCCGCGCCTGCACGAAATCACCACGGTGATGATCCGGCACGGCTTCGGCGACGTGATGCACCGCATCGGTGTGATCTCGCTGCTGGAGCGCGCGGGGCAAATACTGCACTTGCCGCAAGCCGAAGAAAAACATGCCGCACTGGAAACCCCGCAGCGCATCCGCCTCGCCTTCGAAGAACTCGGCCCCACCTTCATCAAGCTGAGCCAATTGCTGGCCACGCGGGTGGATATGTTCCCGCCGGACTGGATTGCGGAATTCGAGAAGTTACAGGATAGCGCCCCGCCGGTAGCGTTTGAAAAAATGCTGCCCACACTGGAAACGGCGCTAGGACAGTCGCCGTTTGAATTGTTCCGCGATTTGCAAACCGAACCTTGCGGCTCGGCTTCCATAGCCCAGGTGCATCGCGCCACGCTGTTCGACGGTACGCCCGTAGTCTTGAAAATCTGCCGCCCGGGTATCCGCCCCAAGATCGAAGCCGACCTGCGCATCCTCGGCCACATCGCCGCGCTGATCGAGTCGGAAATACCCGAAGCTCGGCGCTACCAACCGGTGCAAATCGTCAAAGAATTTGGCCGCTCCCTGTTGCGCGAGCTTGATCTCGCGCTCGAGGCGCGCACCCAGGAACGTTTCCGCGAAAATTTCGCGCGGGATCCCGGCATCGTGATCCCGCGTATTTACTGGGAATGGACCAGCCAGCAATTGAACGTGCAGCAATACATCAGCGGCATCGCGGGCAACGATCTGGCCGCCCTCGAGGCAGCCAGACTGGATCGCAAGCTGCTGGCCACACGCGGTGCGGAGGCCGTGTTGAAAATGATCCTGATCGACGGCCATTTCCACGCCGACCCGCATCCGGGCAATGTGTTTTACTTGGCCGGAAACCGTTTGGCTCTGCTCGATTTCGGCATGGTGGGCAAGCTTTCCGAGCAGCGCCGCAACCAGCTGGTGAACTTGCTGGTCGCCCTCGCCCAGCATGACGAGCAGGGCATGCTGGAGGTGCTGCTGGAATGGACCGAGGATAGCGATGTGGACGAAGCCCGGCTGTACCGCGACGTGAGCGAACTGGCGTCGGATTACGAATTCCGCGCGCTCAAGGATATTCATCTGGGCGAGCTGCTGGGCGAAGTCACTGCCATCATGCGCGCGCATTCGATCACGCTGCCCTCCGACCTTACCCTGCTGTTCAAAGCGCTCATCACACTGGAAGGTCTGGGTATGAAGCTCGATCCCGACTTTCACATCACCGACCATATCGAGCCGTTCCTCAAGCGCGTCATCCGCCAGCGCTACCATCCGGCCACTCTGCTCAAACGCGGGCGCCACGGACTGCATGACGTACTTTCTCTGGTAAGCGGCCTGCCGCGCGATGCGGCACGATTGTTAAAAGAGGCTCGCCGGGGAAGATTGAAGATCGACCTCGACATCAAACGCCTCGATCACTTCGGCCACCAGATCGACCACAGCACCAACCGTCTGACCATCGGCATCCTCACCGCAGCGCTCATCATCGGCTCGTCCATCGTCATGACGGTACAGGGCGGGCCAACGCTGTTCGGCCTGCCGCTGTTCGGATTGCTGGGTTTCATGATCGCGTTCTTCAACAGCATCTGGATCGT
The DNA here is from genome assembly GCA_037446005.1 of Gallionellaceae bacterium. Taxonomy (GTDB): domain Bacteria; phylum Pseudomonadota; class Gammaproteobacteria; order Burkholderiales; family Gallionellaceae; genus PALSA-1006. Next base: position 17,565 of record JBBIJL010000008.1, read on the forward strand.
GCTGTCGATCTGGCGCGCGGATAAAGAATAATCGGGGGCAGCCCCCTAGTTGAAATTCATGTCGAACTTCTTTTCCCGGAACAGTGCGATGCAGCTATCCACCACCTCGGCGTCGTAAAGCACGCCGCGCTGTTTGGTGATTTCCGCGAGCGCCACATCCAAGCCCAAGCCGGGACGGTATGGCCGGTGCGAGGACATCGCCTCAACTACGTCGGCCACCGCCAGTATTTTCGCCTCGACCAACATCTGCTCGCCCGGTAGCCGTTGCGGATAACCGCCGCCGTCCAAACGCTCGTGGTGTTGCAACACCATTTGCGCGATGGGCCAGGGAAATTTCACGTCCTTGATGATGTCGTACCCGGTTTGCGGGTGCGTTTTAATCAGTTCGAATTCGACCGGATTGAGCGCACCGGGCTTGCTGAGAATTTCGGCGGGGATGCGAATTTTGCCGAGATCGTGGATCGTGGCGGCCAAATACAGCCCGCGAATCTTATCGTCGGGCAAGCCCATCTCGTGCGCGATGGCGCTGGCCAGCACAGCCACCCGGCGCTGATGCCCGGCAGTATAGAGGTCGCGCGCCTCGACGGTGGCGGCAATGGCCTCGATGCTTTGCAGCAACGTCTGCTCCAGCTTTGCCGCGCTGGCGAGGCGTTCTTTTTCGGCCTCTTTGCGCCCGGTAATGTCGCGGTTGATACCGCGATACCCCTTGAACACCCCCTGCGCATCAAACATGGGCGTGCCGCTGGTTTCCAGATAAACCAGCCGGCCATCCTGGTGCAGGTTGGCATTCTCGACGAGGTGAAAGTGCTTGCGCTGACTCACGATGGAAGCGAACTGCTCCTTGAGCCGCACCGCATCATCGGGAGTCATCAAGTCAAACGGCGTCTTGCCAACAATCTCTTCGGCGCGAAACCCCAGCAAGTCGTACACCTGCGGACTTGAATAGGTATAGGCGGACTGCTCGTCCACTTCCCATATCCAGTCGCTGGAAGATTCCACCAGCGCACGGAATTTCGCCTCGCTTTCGCGCAAGGCCTTTTCGGCGGCTTGGCGTTCGCGCGCGCTCTGTTCCGTCGCCAGCGCACGCTGCACGGCCGGTGCCAGCCGCGCCAACCGGTCTTTCAGCACATAGTCCTTGGCACCGGCATGGATCAACTCCACAGCCTCCATATCGCTGAGCGCACCGGTCACCATCACGACGGGAATTTCGGGATGGTCGCGCCGTATCATTTCCAGTGCGGCCATGCCGTTAAACTCGGGCAGGTTGTAATCCGACAGGATAATGTCCGGTTTAAATTCGTCGAGCGCGCGCATGAACGCGGCGCGGGTTTCCACGCGCAGCGCCGTAAATGCAATACCGGCTTTGCGCAATTCGCGCTGCGCCAATTCTGCATCGGTGGCCGTGTCTTCCAGCATCAGTACACGCAATTCACCGTTCATCGCCGCAAACTCCACTGCTACTTCGCCGCCTGCGGTGGACGGTTCACCAATAACCAGTAGAGCCCCAACTCGGATACCGTTTTGGCAAACTCATCGAACGCCACCGGCTTGCTGATGAAACTGTTGACGCCGAGCTGGTAGCTTTCCGCTACATCTCTATCCTCCTTGGAAGAGGTCAGCACCACCACGGGGATGGTGCGCGTGCGCTCGTCGCCCTTGACCCGGCGCAACACCTCCATGCCGTCCACTTTGGGCAAGCGCAAATCCAGCAGGATGACCTTGGGGCCGCTCGCCATCGGGCGATCACTGTAGACACCGGTGGAAAAAAGAAAATCCAGCGCTTCCGCGCCGTCTTTCACCCACACCAGTTTGTTGGCCAGATTGCTTTTTTTCAGCGCCCGAATCGCCAGCTCCGCATCGGTCGGGTTGTCTTCCACCAGCAGGATTTCCACCTCTTTCACCATATCGTCCATGACACGTCTCCTTTATCGGTAAAGCCATTTAACTTGCGCGAACCTTGCCTAGCGTTTGCCATTTTCCGGTTTCCACTCAGCCCAGCATTCGGGCTCAAAAAAATATACGGTATTGCGCCCTTTCTCTTTCGCCTGATACATCGCCCAATCGGCCCACTTGAGAATATCCCCGGAACAGGCTTCGTGATTGATAAACATCACCACGCCGATACTCGAGGTGCAGCGGTGCGTTACGGTTTTTAACGCCCCGTCGCCCGAGTGCAGCGGCAATGTATAAGGCTCGGCCAGAATCGTGCGGATTTTTTCGGCAATAATGTCCGCCAACGCCATGGACAGATTCCTGTCCACTTCCAGTTCGCTGAGCATCACCACAAACTCGTCACCGCCGAAACGGGCAACCGTGTCCACTTCACGCACGCAACTGTTGATGCGATGCGCCACCTCGATCAACAGCAGATCGCCGATATCGTGGCCGTAAGTATCATTGAGCGGTTTGAAGTTATCCAAATCCAGAAACATCAGCGCGCCGTAACGGCCGCTGCGCTTGCTGGCCAGCATAGCCTGCCCGATACGGTCGAGCAGCAAGCGGCGATTGGGTAACTGGGTAAGAGTGTCGAAATCCGCCAGCTGGCGCAGACGGTTTTCGCTTTCGAGCAAAGCATTTTCGACCCGCTTGCGCTCGGTGATGTCGCGGTCGATGCCGCGATAGCCGCGCAGCCTTCCATCCGCGTCAATCACGGGAACGCCGCTGGTTTCAAGCACGACAGGATGCCCGTCCTTGTGCAGATTGGTGTTTTCGATGTTAACGAGGGGCTGCTGCGCGTGAACCAACGGGGCAAACAGGCTAGCCACCCGCTTGGCTTCGTCGGGAGGCATCAGCTCAAAAGGCGTTTTGCCGAGAACTTCTTCAGGGGTGTAACCGAGGATGGTTTTGATGCGCGGGCTCGCGTAGGTGTAGACCGCATTTTCGTCAACTTCCCAAATCCAGTCATTGATCGTTTCCACGAGATTGCGGAAACGGTTTTCGCTGTCGCGCAATGCCTGCTCTGCCCTTTTGCGCTCGGTAATGTCGCGCACGATGGCTTGCAGGTACACCGCGCCGCCGAATTCGATCCGGCTCAGGCTGATGTCCGCATCAAAGGGCGCTTTATCGGCGCGCAGGAAACGCCATTCGAAATTTTGCGATTTGCCCTGCATGGCGGCCTGGATTTTTTCATGCACCACTTCGCTAGACGAACGCCCGTCGGGCTGTTTTTCCGGACAGAACTCTGCGGGCGAGTGGCCGATAAGATCATTCTTCGCCAGCCCGTACATGCTTGCCCCGCGCTGGTTGCAGTCCACAAAGCCGCTCGCATCCAAGAGGAAGATGCCGTCATTCGCCGTCTCGAACAGCGTCCTGAATTTGATTTCCTCTTCTTTCTGGCGTTTTTCGGATTCGCGGCGCGCCCAGATTTGCTCCTGCTCCGCGCGCACCCGCTGGATCGCTGTGGGCAAGCGCGTCAGGCGATCTTTCAGCACATAATCTCTGGCGCCCGCCCGCAAAAGCCCGACCGCTTTTTCTTCGCCGATGACGCCGGTCACCATGATGACCGGAATATCGGGGTAGGCCTGCTGCATGTAGGCCAGCGCGGAATGACCGTTATAGGACGGCAGGCTGTAATCTGCCAAAACGATATCGGGATTGAATTCAGCCAGCGCCTGCTTGAAGGCTGGCTCAGTCTCGACACGCAATGCAGTAAACACCAGCCCCTCCTTGCGCAGCCGGTATTGCAACAGCTCCGCATCGGTGGCGTTGTCTTCCAGCAACAGTATCCTGAGTTCGCTCATGGTTTACTTTCCTTGCATGGGCGGGCGATTAATCAACAGCCAATACATCCCGAGCTCGGCCACCGTCTTGGCGAAGGCGTTAAATTCCACCGGTTTGCTGATAAAGCTGTTTACGCCCAGTTGATAGCTCTCGGTAATATCCCGGTCTTCTTTGGATGAGGTCAGCACCACTACCGGAATGTTTTTGGTGTGCTCATCATGTTTTATCGTGCGTAAAACTTCCAGCCCGTCCACCTTGGGCAGACGCAAGTCGAGCAGAATGACGCGCGGAGTACAGCCGATATCGCGCCCCGCATAAGCCCCCCTGCCAAACAAAAAATCCAGCGCATCCGCGCCATCCTTGACCCAAACCAGATTGTTGGCCAAGTTACTTTTCTTGAGCGCGCGCATGGCGAGTTCGGCGTCGGTGGGATTGTCTTCCACCAGAAGAATTTCCACGATCCCGTTATTATTGGTCATTGAATATCTCCTTCAGATTGCGCTTGAGATGCCCGCGGAATTGAAAAATAAAACGTCGCTCCCTTGCCGATTTCGCCTTCCGCCCACACGCGACCGCCGTGGCGATTGACGATACGCTTGACGATGGCGAGCCCGATGCCGGTACCCTCGAATTCTGTCACCCCATGCAGCCGCTGGAACACGCCGAACAGCTTGTTGGCATACTGCATGTCGAAACCCGCGCCGTTGTCCTTCACATAATAAACGGTTTCATTCCCCGCGCTGAAAGCGCCCACTTTTATTTCGGCAGTCTCCTTGGCGCGGCTAAATTTAATCGCGTTGGACAGCAGGTTAACGAATACCTGACGCAGCATGGCACTGTCACCCTCGGCAGGCGGGAGCGATTCAATTTCCACGTGCAAATTGGCACCGGAAACGAAGGGCTGGAGTTCATCGTAAACCGTATGAGCCAGCGTCTCCATATCAATTTTGGAAAAGGTGAGCGCCAGCCGTCCGGTGCGGGAAAAATTCAACATATCGTCGATAAGCTGCCCCATGCGCACAGTATTGTCGCGCACCACCTTCAGCAGCCGCACACCTTCCTCGTCCAGCTTGTCCGCATAGTCATCCAGCAGAATGCCGGAGAAACCGTCGATGGCGCGCAACGGCGTGCGCAGATCATGCGAGACCGAGTAGGAAAACGACTCCAACTCCCGGTTGGCAGCCGCCAGTTCCTCCGTGCGCTCGGCCACACGCAGCTCCAGGCCGGCGTTCAGCTGGCTGATTTCCGCCGCGCGCGCCTCCAGTACAGACATCATGCTGTTAAACGCATGTGCCATGTCGGCGATGTCCTTCGGCCCGGCCATCTCGGCCCGCACCTGCGACTCGCCCGCCTCTGCACGTCCCATGCTGGCAGACAACTGGTTAAGCGGTTGCGTCAGACGACGGGACAAAAAACGGATCAGCAACAGGATCAGCAGCGCGAAAGAAAACGACGTGGTCAGATTGGCGACAATAATGCCGGTGGTCACTTGCGTCAGCGCCGCCTTGCTCACCACCACCGTCACATGGCCGAGCAATTCTGGGGTGGCCTCCTCATGGAAAGGCGAGTTTGACGGTTGCGAATATACCGGCGCGGCAAAGCGCCACGCGTTCGGGCTTTCCGCATCGAGAACGGCAACCGGCTTCGCTCCCGCGTCATCAACCGCTCCGGACGGTTCCAGCCGGATTGAAAATTCGGCAAGATCGGGGTTTCCGCGCCGCAGCAATATATGTTGATTGGCATCGTGTATTTCCACGCCGATCACGTCGGGAAACGCCAGCGTGGCATTGGCTGCCTCGGCGGCGTTGTCGGCAGAAGCGTATATCAGCGCAAGGGAGCTCTGCCGCGCAAAACTCTCGGTAATGTGCCGCCCCTGTTCGAGCAGATTTTTGCGCACCTGCTTGTTTCCCTGCCACGCCCCCACTATCGAAGAGAACAATGCCAGCATGAAAATACCGAGCGCAATCGTAATGCCGAGCTGGCTCTGGAACGTTAACTTCAGCAGAAATTTCGAAACTATCCTGTTCATGATCGGCGTATGTTATTTCTCCGGGAACACCATATCGAAATCCTGCCGATGGCCGACATCCAGCTCGAGATGCATGGCGGTACGCAGATTGACTGCCATCAACACTTCGCTCAACAAAATCATGCCTTGCTCCCGATACTCGCCGGACGCCATAAATTCCTGCGCCGAATCGGCCAAGTGGCGTCCCAGCCCGGCGTTGTCGGGGTAAAGCGAGAACAGCACGCCGCGCCGCACATGCGCAAAGCTGCTGGAGAACACCGCGATGTTGCGCCCCCAGGATTCCTGCAACACCAGCGGCAGTACCAAGCTGTCCTCCACCGCGACGGAATCCTGCGGCAACCATAAGGCATCCCGGCTGCTGTCGGCGGCGGCAAAAATATCCTGATACGCGCGCACCGCACCGCGCAAATCCTGCACTTCATAGACGACCAACTCCAAGCCGCGAGCGCGAGCGCCCTCTTTCGCACGGAGCATCAGCCAGCCGTTCTGGCGCGGGTCGCACACGGTAAACACGCGCCGCACAGCCGGCTTCAGCTCCTTCAGGTGCGCGAATAGCAGCGCCGGATCCGGCGACAAACTGTTCACCGGACGTCCGTGCATTTCATTTTCCGGAGACACCAATACGCCGCCCACCACCACGCCGATATTGCGATCCAGCGTGGCGGCAATTTTCATGCCCTGCCGCCCCAGCGCGATCACGACACCCACCTCCTGTCTGCGCAAATTATTTTTCAACTCCTCTACATCCGCGTTCGGCCCCACCGCGTAATTGACGACCTGCACTTTGGCCCTGTCTTTGATGCCCCCGATGATCTGCGCGAACACACTGCGATAAGGTTCGCCGATGTCGGGATAAATAACTGCAATGGGCACTTTTCCCTTCGTCTGCGCAATCGCCCGCTCAGAGTTTCCTGCTGCGTCGGCACTGGCGGTGCCAGTTAGCAGCATGCACCCCAGCAGCGCGCCCACCCACCCCGTGGTGCGCCTGTCTGAGCCGAAAATTTTTCCTGTCAGAGTCATCACTTGGCGGCCGCTTACCAACACACAGCGCCCCCCGCCCCTGTTAAGTGTTGCGCCCCCCAGGCCTTTTCAGGCACAGGAACGGCGCTTGCAGCCCAAGTGATTGCCTGTATCAAGATCGCGCACGATCCCATCGGTAACGTCATGATGTCTTCCCCGGATTTAAAGCGGCTCGCGGAATTGAAAAATAAATCGTTGCCCCTTCATTAACCTTGCCTTCGGCCCATACCCGTCCGCCGTGACGGCCGACAATGCGTTTGACAATAGCCAAGCCGATGCCGGTGCCCTCGAATTCATCCACGCCATGCAGGCGCTGAAATACGCCGAACAACTTGTCGACATACTGCATATCGAAGCCGACGCCATTGTCTCTTACAAAAAATACGGTTTCCATCTCATCTGCTTTCGCCCCCACCTCGATCCGTGCGGACGTCTGTACACGGGTGAACTTGAGCGCGTTGGAAAGCAGATTGAGCATGACCCTGCGCATCATGGCCCGATCAGCAACCACGGATGGCAGCGGGTTTATTTCCAATTTCAAATCACGCCCGGCAATGACCGGTTTGAGCTCCTCCATCACCTCGCGCACCACCGCTACCATGTCGATTTCTGCGAACGACATCAGCATACGCCCGGTGCTTGAAAAAGCGAGCATGTCGTCGATATATTGCGCAATTTTTTGGGTGTTGTCGCGCACCACATTCAGCAAGCGTACCCCTTCCTCATCGAGGCGCGACGAGTATTCTTCCATCAATATTCTCGAGAATCCGTCAACCGCGCGCAGCGGTATGCGCAGATCGTGTGAGACCGAATAATTGAAGTTCTCCAGGTCGTAGACCACGGTTTCGAGTTGCGCCGTGCGCTCGGCAACGCGATGCTCCAACTCGGTATTGAGACGGGAGAGCGCCATTTCGGCTTGTTTGCGCCCGGTGATGTCGCGCGCGATAGTGGAGATACCGCTGATATTGCCGGACTCATCATGGATGGGAGAAAGCGTGAGCGCAACATATATCCACTCCCCGTCCTTGCGTATCCGCTCCGACTCGTAGTCCACAATCGTTTCCCCCCTGCGCAGCTTCTTGAGGAAATCCGCAATCTCGGCATAACGCTCGGGCGGCGCAAGCACGGTAATGGACTGGCCGATAATTTCGGCGGCGGAATATCCGTAAATCTTTTCCGCGCCCTTGTTCCAACTGGTGATAATGCCCTGCAAATCTTTACCGATAATCGCGTCATTGGACGACTCCACAATGGCAGCAAGGAGAGTGCGTGTCGCTTCGGCCTTCTTGTATTCACCGATGTCGCGCAGAATGCCGACCGCATGCCAGAATCCGTCAAATTTGAACGCGGAGATCGACAACTCTACGGGAATGATGTGGCCATCCTTGTGCTGCGCCTCGATCTCGGTGGTTTTTCCTATCATCGCCCCCTGCCCGCTTGCGCGGAAAGCACTCAAGCCCCGCGCCGCCTGTTCGCGGTATTGCGGAGGAGCCAGCAAGTCGTGCAACATCTTGCCGAGCACTTCTTCCCCGCGATACCCCAGAATGCGTTCCGCCGCCGGGTTCCAGTACTCCACCGCACCGCGGTCGTCGAGCATAATCAATGCGTCCAGCACGGCGGCGCTGATCGCCTTGAATTTTTCCTCGCTCGTCGCGAGCGCCTGCTGGCTGGCATCGCGCGCCGCAATCAAACTGTCGGTATAAGCATCATTGTTGCGGCACAGCATGATCGCTCTGGCCAGACTCGCCATCACCGGTCTGAACAGTTGCGCGAGCGGCAACCCGGTCTCCGGCAGTTTCGGTGCCAGCAACACGATCACGCCCTGCCCCTCGACAGGCAGACGCAGGTAGCCCTTGTATGCGTTGTTGCAGGGCAATGCCGCCAGCAAGTCCGCATCTTCGCAGCACTCAGCCGCTCCAAGTAACAGACGAGCCGGAAGGCGCACTTTGCTTCCCTCCAGTCCCACCAGCTCGTAGTCCCCCACTACCGTATCCAGCACCACCTCGATCTTACCCTCCGGATCTGCCGCAGAAAACGGCGCTCCCAAGCAGACGAAACCGGATGGGAATGAAGTGTTGTAGAGCAAATGTTGCAGCGTTTTGGTCAGCAGCGGCTGCACACTCACCTCGCCGCCGATGACCTGCGCCATTTCGTACATGATGCTCAGGATATGTTCGCGGTCCATACTCAGGCCTGATCCGCCCGTGGCAATGAAAAATACAAGGTCGCCCCCTCGCCGACCTTGCCCTCCGCCCACACCCGCCCACTGTGGCGAGTGACGATGCGCTTGACGATGGCGAGCCCGATGCCGGTACCTTCAAATTCATCCACGCCATGCAAGCGCTGGAACACGCCGAACAGTTTTCCTGCGTACTGCATATCAAAACCAACACCGTTGTCGCGCACAAAATAGACCGTCTCATCTCCTTCGGCATAAGCGCCGACCCTGATTGTTGGCGGCTTGCTGTTGCGGCTGAATTTGATGGCATTGGACAACAGGTTGGCAAACACTTGGTGCATCATCGCTCGGTCGCCCTGCGCGGGAGGGAGCACTTCGATTTCAAGCTGTAAATTGCCGGCAGCGACAGCAAGCATTAGCTCGGCATAGACTTCGCGCACCAGCGCTTCCATATCAATTTTGACAAAAGAGAGTTCCACCCGCCCGGCACGCGAAAATTTCAGAATATCGTCAATGAGCGCCCCCATCTTGCTGGTATTGTCCCGTACCACATGGAGCAAACGACCTCCTTCCGCATCCAGCTTGCTTTCGTAGTCCTCCAGCAGAATTTGCGAAAAGCCGTCAATGGCGCGCAGCGGTGTGCGCAAATCGTGCGACACCGAAAAGGAAAAAGCTTCCAGCTCTTTATTGGCGGCTTCCAGCTCGGTGGTACGCGCAATCACGCGCTGTTCCAATTCCCGGTTGAGTGCGTTGACTTCATCTTCCGCACGCTTAAGCTCGGTGATGTCATGCACCGTGCCGACGGAACGCAACGGCTTGCCTTCTTCGTCGTAATACGTCTCGCATTTTTCGTTCACGTATTTCACGCGCCCGTCCCGCATCAGCAGCCGGTGCGCAATGTCGTAAGGCTTCTTACTTTTGAGCGATTCGGTATAAGCATTGTTTACCAGCTCGCGGTCATCGGGATGGATTGCGTTCAGAAAAGCCTCGTAGGACGCGCCGAATTTTTCCGGATCAATTTCAAAGATGCGGTAAATTTCGTCCGACCATATCAGCACATTATGCACAAGGTCCAGCTCCCAGTTACCCAAGTGAGCGATGCGCTGCGCTTCGGCCAAGCCGTGCTCGCTGCGCCGCAGTTGCTCATCGGCCCGCTTGCGCTCGGTAATATCCATCACCACACCGCGCACCCTGACTGGCACGCCGCGCTCGTCACGCACCAGCTCCCCGCGCGCCAACATCCACCCGAGGCCGCCAGCCTTCGGCACCATCTCCAATTCCAGTTCATAGGGAATACCGGTCTCCACGGCACGGGTGATGGCGGAGCTCAATCTTTCCCAGCTTTCCGGCGTGAAGAGCTTCATGGATTCGGTATAGAGCGGCGGCGGCTGCGACGGATCGAAACCGTACATTTTGTAGAGCACTTCCGACCAGACA
>JBBIJL010000009.1:0-27355 GCA_037446005.1 Gallionellaceae bacterium
CAACAATAGCCTTGGATGGAAACTGGCTGATTACTTCGCGCGTATTCCTGTCCTGTAGCTTGACCACGTTGATGCCGGTAGCTTGATCCCTTTCAACCGAGGCGTATAAATCCTGCCCCTTTTGCGTAAAGCTATCGTTTACTTGTTTAACCGCTTGGGCGACGCGTTCGGGAGAAGGCGGACGACCGGCTGCTTCCGTCGCGGCTACGGCCGGCTTTTGAACGGGGGACGCCGGTGCCGGTGGCGATTCTTGTACCGGCGCCCGAGTACCGTCGCTCTGGGCGGTGGCAACAGACCTTGAGGTGACTGAAGAAATAGACATACTTAACCTCTCTTGCAAATTGTTGGCGTTATGCCAAACATAAATCAGGCTTGAGTGTTAACAATGCTGCCGACAACTTGCCCGCTGGTATTGATGGTCGGACGTGAAGCCGCTTGCGCTGCGGCACGGGAAGCGCCATCGTCTTTGTCTTTGTCGTTTTCCACTTCCTTGGCGCGAACCGGCGGATTTTGCGGCTGAACGGCGGCTGCATTTTTCACACTTGAAGAAACTGAGCTGATTTCCATGATGTAGCCTTTCCTTGAATGATGGATAGAACCCAACTTACAGTGGTTGGTGACTTTGCTATCGGCAAGTTTTAGGGGGACTTTAGGGGAAATTGAAAATATTTTTCGGCGTTAATGATCTTTCCTTGGGGTGTCGTCTTTAACTTTTAATGAGTTCAATAAAATACAGTTGGTTGAGAGTATTTTTCTGCTGAAAATACCCTGTAATTTAAGTCAATGAAATTGTTTTCATTGCCGATAAAACTTTGCAAATATCCCTGTATTTTTTCTGATATTTCGTGCAAAAAATTAACATCATTTTCACATTCGCTAATTAGGATGCGCGCTCCCATTAACCACCAAAGGGTTGACGAATGAAAACCAAACTTTGCGCTGCCTTGACACTGGCAGTGTTATCCGGATTAACAGGTTGTATCGGCCAAAAATCTGGCGACACCGTTTCAACAGTAACCAAACCTAAAAATGTGATTTTCTTTCTGGGAGACGGAATGGGAATCACTACGCTAACTGCAGCCAGAATCTATTCTGTGGGCGAGACGGGTAATCTGACGATTGACACGTTGCCAGAGAGCGCCTTCGTAAAAACCCACTCCAATGATGCTCAAGTAACTGACAGCGCTCCTTCAATGTCTGCATACATGACCGGAGTCAAGGCGAATAACGAGGTCATTTCCATGTCGTCCAATACGACAGCTGTCGCTCCGGGAATAGACGCAAATGGCAACTTGACGGTTAACAAATGTGTAGCGACAAATGGCACAAAAGCAACGACGCTATTGGAGATTGCAAAGTCAAAAGGAATGGCCGTTGGTGCAATCACAACTACAGAGCTGACTCATGCCACTCCCGCCGCGACATATGCGCACATTTGCCACCGCAATGCGCAATACGACATTGCCGCACAACTGGTGCCCGGCGGAAGCGGATTTAACAGTGCATTGAACGATGGTGTGGATGTGCTGATGGGAGGCGGGCTGAACCATTTCACACCTTATGCGGCAACGACGAATCCTAAGGGACGTGCTGACGGGCGTGATTTAACTGCCGAATTGGCGGCTTTGGGGTACACCTTCGCTTCCACCAAAGCGCAGATGACGGCTGCACCTAATAACAAGAAATTTATTGGCCTGTATTCCAAAACCAGCCATCTGGAATACGATCTGGATCGTCAGGCACAAGTCGTTGCGGGAGTGGGCAATGGCGTGACGCAACCCAGCTTGGCCGAGATGACAACCAAAGCGATGGATATCTTATCGACGAATTCTGGCGGTTATTTCTTGATGGTAGAAGGCGGTCGTATCGACCATGCGCTGCATGGCACGCTGGCAAAAAAAGCGCTGCAAGATACCGTAGCTTTCGACAATGCGATCAAAGCCGCGATTGATAAGGCCAAGCTGACCGATCCAACCTTGAGCAATACCTTAATCGTGGTCACCGCCGACCATGACCATACACTGGTGCTTAACGGTTATGCAAAACGCACGGGCGCTACAACCACCGTCAACCCCGGAGTGTTGGGTTTGGTTAAGAACTATGTGACTGGCGCATTTGATAACGATGCCGATGGACAGCCCTACTCAATCATAGGCTTTGGCAATGGCGAAAATCGCAATGCCACGCGTGTGGGCTTGGGCCTGACTGAAGCAACAACAAGTGGCGATTTGTATCATCAAGAGGCCGTTATCCAAACTGCAGTTGGTTCGGAAACTCACGGTGGAACAGACGTATTTCTGGGGGCGATTGGCGCCGGTGCGGGAAATTTCTTTGGCAGCATTGACAATACCAAAGTATTTCAATTGATCCGCACGGCAACCGGCCTGTAACCCTATTTCAGATTAGGAGAAATCATGAATAAACGCACTCTGCTGGCCGTCAATATCGCGACGATGATGGCCGCTTCTTTCAGCATTAATGCTTATGCCGCAGGCGTGGCAAAGAACGTAATCTTTTTCCTGGGTGACGGAATGGGTCCGGCCACCGTTACCGCCTCGCGCATTTACAAGTATGGCGAAACAGGCTCGCTCAAGTTTGAAGCGCTTGAGCGCACCGCACGCATCAAGACATATTCGAATGATGCGCAAACCACCGATAGCGCCCCGTCTATGGCGGCCTATATGACGGGTGTTAAATCCAACAACGAAGTGATTTCTATGGATGGCGCCACCATTGCGAGCGGCGCATTCAAACCGGGTGCGGATCCTGCCACTGGCGTCGCAAATGCCGTGAACAACTGCGGCACCACCAATGGCACCTCCGTGACCACGCTTCTGGAGTTGGCCAAAGCAAACGGGAAATCGGTTGGAGCGGTCACCACAACCGAATTGACGCACGCGACTCCCGCCGCTACTTACGCCCATATTTGCAACCGTAATGCCGCTTATCATATTGCGGCACAATTGGCTCCCAACGGTGCGGGATACAACGCCGCCCTTACCAAGGGTACAGACTTGGGGGTAGATGTACTTATGGGTGGAGGTGCGAACCATTTCACCCCATACAATGCCACTACCAATCCAAAAGGGCGTCCAGATGGTCGCGATTTGCTTGCGGAAATGGCATTGACGGCAAATGGCGGGTACTTGGTAGCACGGACTAAAGCTGATATGACCGCGGCTCCGGCCACAACCAAAAAATTTATTGGTTTGTATAGCTCCACCAGCCATTTGGCGTATGAACTGGATCGCAAAACGGCGTTGCTAGCCACGATTCCGGGAATCGTTATGGGAATTGAGTCTGTCGATCAAACCAAGGCCGCAGCGCAGCCCAGCCTGTCAGAGATGGCCGTGAAAGCAATTCAACTGTTGTCGCAAAACAGCAATGGTTACTTCCTGATGGTGGAAGGCGGTCGTATAGACCATGCGCTGCATGGTACGAATGCCAAGCGTGCTCTGGAAGATACGATTGCATTTGATGATGCAATTGCCGCCGCTATCGCGGAAGTTAAAAAATCCGATCCCACATTGGCCAACACTCTCATCGTGGTGACTGCGGATCATGACCACACCATGACATTTAATGGATATGGAAAGATTGGCAATCCGATTCTGGATGTCAACCGCTCTTATACCAACGGTCTGGAATCAACCGATATTAACGGCATCAACTACACAACGCTCGTGTTCGGTAACGGCCCTAACCGTCCGAATACAGCCCGTACGGCGCTAGTCTCTGCAACTGTGACCGGGGATAACTATCTTCAAGAAGCGGGGGTAAGGTTATTAAGCGAGACTCACGGCGGGGGCGATGTCATGTTGTTTGCCACAGGCGCAGGAGCTCAGTCGTTCAAGGGCACGATGGAAAATACCAACGTATTTAATGTGGTTAGAACTGCTCTTGGCCTGTAATCTGTCCTCTTAAATTTAACCTTCCCAATCCGGTATGCAGATATCTGCTACCGGATTTTTCTTAACGAGGAAATTTCACAATGAATTTGAAGCGCGGCCTAAATTTTTGTTGTTTTTTGACGGCAATACTATCGGCAAATCTTGGCGTGGCGAGCCAGATCGCTGCCGCCGACGCGCAAGCACCTGCGCTCGACCTCTCGATTAAATACTATGACCGAGCAATGACCGCAGAAGGCGTATTGCGCGAAAGTAGTTTCGAGGAAAATATGCTGAGACGCCCTAATCATGTTTGGGTCTCCCGCAAACTTCCAAATCAAACCAATAGCGAGCTTGCCCACGAGGGGCATAAAGAGAGTCATGAGCATAAACACTTCAACCCAGCCCTGTTACCTCGCCATATCGAGTTGAACAGCAATGGCGTAAGGCTGGAATACATTGACAGAAAAAATAAGGAAGTCATCAACATCGTCTCCACTGAGTTCGAAAATGTCGGATTCGATGGCTCTTGGCATAACTCCTTTTATCTGGTTTCGCCGAAAGTGGTCGAATCCATTCCGCAGTCAAACAAGGCGTCCGAGGTAAAGGGAGCCCACTGGCACGAACAAGTTAAAGATGGCGTCTTTAGACGCATACTGTGGGATGAAAGAAATCAGATCCCATTGGAAATTGAAACTGGCAAACAAGACGGATCCATATTCAGGCGAGTCAGCGTGAAAATCTCCCCGACTCTCCTGCAAGAGTCTCCATGGGAACGCATATCCGGCTTCACCCGGAAGGAATACTCTGACTTTTTGGATTAAGGTATCCGGCGCCATGTTAGAGTTGCCCCTGTTATGAAACTGAATAAAATATTTTTCCCGCTGTTGTTCGCCGTGGTCTTGCTGTTCGCGCAGCAGGGCGGCGCCGTCCATGCCTTGCACCATGCAATGGCGGGACAAACACAAGACCAATCGTTGCCGCACGACAAGCATTGCGATTTATGCGCGGTCTATGCGCAGATCGGCAGCGCCGTCGCTATCGGCAGCATCCATTTCGATTTCGCTTCATCCTTCAATACAAGTCTCTCCGGCTATTTCACAGCTTCCCGCTCTGTCGCGTTCCGCGCATTTGCGGCACGCGCTCCGCCGTATTTCGCATAAGTCCGATCATTGCCCCGCAGTTAAAGCGCGAGGTTTTGTAGTTACTTTTACGGAGTGCAACATGTTCAAGAATATTGCTATGTACACGGCTGCTGCCGTGCTGTTGTGCCATGCCGCAGCGGGCTATGCTGCCGGCGGCAACAGCGAGGCGGCGTTTAATCCCGCTTTTTCGCTCATCCTGTCCGGCACCTACGGCAACCTGCAACGCGACCCGGCGCTTCCCGCCACCGGTTTCGCCATGAATCCCAATCCGGGACACGCGCAGGGTTTCAATCTGGGCGAGTCCGAGATGGGTATTTCCGCCAGTATCGACCCGGAGTTTCGCGGCGTCGCCACGCTGGCGCTTAGCCCCGCCGGCGGCATCAGCGTGGAGAATGCCTTTGTGCAAACCACTATGCTGGGCGACGGGCTTAACCTGAAATTCGGCCGCTTCTTTTCCGGCTTGGGCTACCTCAACGAGCAGCATGCCCATGCTTGGGATTTTGTCGATCAGCCGCTGGTGTATGCCGCGTTCTGGGGCAACCAGTTGGGTGAGGACGGCGTGCAACTCAAGTGGCTGGCTCCAACCGAGATGTTCGTCGAGGTTGGCGCCGAGATGGGCAAGGGGCGCGGCTTCCCCGGCACCGATACCGCCAAGAACGGTTCCGGTGCGGGCGTGCTGTTTGCGCACATCGGCGACGACATCGGTATCGAACGCAGTTGGCGCGCAGGGGTGTCGCTGCACCAGACCCGGCGCGAAAAAGCGCTGAGCGCGAATGTTCCCGATCTGCCCGCCACGCCGGGCGGCGTGAGCAACAGTTTTAGCGGCGACAGCAGCACCGTCGGTTGCGACTTCATCTGGAAATATGCGCCCAACGGCAACGTGCAGGCGAACACCTGGAAAGTGCAGGGCGAATATTTCCGGCGCCGGGAAAACGGTGTGCTCACTTATAACTTGGTGACGCCGGGCGACTACGCGGTCACGCAATCCGGTTGGTATGTGCAAAGCGTGTATCAGTTCATGCCGCGCTGGCGCATCGGCGCGCGCCATGACCGGCTCGACCCGGGCGTGGCGCAGGTGGGAGCGGCGAATGCCGCCAACGTGATCGGCGATTACGGCTACACGCCGAGACGAACCAGCTTGATGCTGGACTACAGTCCCAGCGAATTTTCGCGCCTGCGCGTGCAGGCGGCGCACGATGCGTCGCGGCAGAATTTGCCGGATAACCAGTTCTTCGTGCAATACCTCATGAGCCTCGGCGCGCATGGTGCACACAGCTATTAGGAGATACATATGAAAACGCAACGAAGTGAAGTTTCGGTGAAGGCTAATCCTCGCTTCGGCGGGGGGGATGCCGTAGCCAATCGTTTCTTTTACATCATCGCATTGTTAATGTTGAGTGGCAGTGCCCATGCCGCTCTCAACGTATTCGCCTGCGAACCGGAATGGGCGGCGCTCGCGCAGCAACTCGCGGGCGACAAGGTCAGTCTCTATGTCGCCACCGGCGCGCTGCAAGACCCGCACCGCGTCGAGGCGCGCCCCAGCCTGATCGCCAAGGCGCGCCACGCGCAACTGGTGGTGTGTACCGGTGCGGAACTGGAGGTGGCATGGCTGCCCGTGGTATTGCGCGAGTCCGGCAACAACGCAGTGCAGCCGGGCGCGGCCGGTTATTTCGAGGCGGCATCCGTCGTGCATATGCTGGAAGTGCCGACGCGTCTGGATCGCGGCGACGGCGATGTGCATGCGCAGGGCAATCCGCACATCCAGACCGACCCGCGCAATTTTTTGCCCATCGCTAACGCACTCAGCCAGCGCCTGATGCAGCTCGACGCGGCCAATGCTGCCGAGTACCGGCAACGCCTCGCCGCCTTCATACAGCAGTGGCGCGGCGCGATTGCCAAATGGGAGCAGCAGGCGGCGCCGTTAAGAGGGGTTCCGATTGTGGTGCAGCACAAAGGCTTTCCCTATCTGGGCGACTGGTTGGGACTGAAAGAAGTGGCGACGCTGGAGCCCAAGCCCGGCATGGAGCCCGGAGCCGCGCACCTGTCGCAAGTGCTGGCTACCTTGCAACAGCATCCGGCCAAGATGGTATTGCGTGCCGCGTATCAGGACGGGCGCCCGTCGGAGTGGATCGCGCAGCGGGCGCATCTCGCTGCCGTCGAGCTGCCCTACACGGTGGGCGGCAGCGTTGCGGCGCAAGATTTGTACGGCTTGTTCGACGATACCGTCGCGCGTCTGTTGGCGGGGCTGAAATGAACCCGGATAATCCATTGGGACAATATTCAATTGTGGGAGCGGGTCTAATGGGAAATTTAGGATGAATACACTCGAACTCGACATTCTGTTGCCCGCTGTCATTGCGGGCTTGCTGGTGCTGGCCACGCACATTCCGTTCGGCATGCGCGTGTTGCAGCGCGGGGTGATCTTTGCCGACCTCGCGGTCGCGCAGATCGCCGGGCTGGGCGTGGTCGTTGCGGGCTTGCTTGAGCTCACCGCGCAGCCGCTGCTGGTGCAACTCATCGCTGCCGGCAGCGCACTGTGCGGCGCGGCGCTGCTGACATGGATAGAGCGCAGTGCGCCGGAAGTGAAAGAGGCGGGCATCGGCCTCACCTTCGTGCTCGCTGCCACGCTCGGCATTCTGCTCATGAGCCGCGACGTCCACGCGGGCGAACATCTGAAAGACCTGCTGGTGGGGCAGATACTCTGGGTGAGCAATATGCAGCTCATCGCCACGGCCATACTTACCGCGGGATTGTTGCTCGCCTGGAGGTTTGCGCAGCAGCGGCAAAGCCACTTCGCTTTCTACGGGCTGTTCGCGCTTGCCGTCACTGCTTCGGTGCAGCTGGTCGGCATCTACCTCGTGTTCGCCAGCCTCATCGTGCCGGCGCTGGCCACGCACAAGCTCAAACAGCGGCGCGCGGCAGCCGCCTATGCGGTGGGTGTGGCGGGCTATCTGGCGGGACTGTTGCTGTCGGTGTGGTTCGATCTGCCCGCAGGCGCGGCTATCGTGTGGATGATGGTGCTGGCCGGCGCGCCGGTGTTGCTAAAGCGGCGAGCGGTTTGACGTTATAATCCGCGCCATTGTATTTCTCCCTGAACCAGCATGACCGACCAGTATGCCGTCATCGGCCACCCCGTTTCCCACAGCAAATCGCCGCTGATCCACCAGGCCTTCGCCGCGCAGACGCAGCAGGATATTAGCTACCAGGCCATCGAAGCGCCGCTGGACGGATTTAAGGCTACTATCGAGCGCTTGATGAGCGAAGGCTACAAGGGCTGCAACGTCACCGTGCCGTTCAAGTTCGAGGCCTATCAGTTGTGCGACGAACTGGGGCAGCGCGCGCAGGATGCCAAGGCAGTTAACACGCTGCTCTTCCGCGACGGCAAAATTCTCGGCACTAATACCGATGGCCCCGGTTTAGTGATGGACATCCAGCAGAACCTCGGTATCGAGATGATGTGGAAGGATGTGTTGCTGCTGGGGGCGGGCGGTGCGGCGGCTGGGGTGATGTGGCCGCTGTTCAATACCGGCGTCAGCATCGAGGTTGCCAACCGCAACATGGACAAAGCCCGGGCGCTGGTGAAGGAGTTCGAGGGCCCCTGCTCGGTGCGCACACGCCGCTACGAAGATCTGCCGGGCCGCAGTTACGACATTGTCATCAACGCCACTTCCAGCGGATTGCGCGATGAGCTGCCGCCGTTGCCGGAAGGTTTGTTCAAACCGGGCGCGCTGGCTTACGACATGATGTATGGCCGCG
The DNA here is from genome assembly GCA_037446005.1 of Gallionellaceae bacterium. Lineage (GTDB taxonomy): Bacteria > Pseudomonadota > Gammaproteobacteria > Burkholderiales > Gallionellaceae > PALSA-1006. The sequence continues at coordinate 8,789 of JBBIJL010000009.1, forward strand.
AGACACCGTTCATGGCTTATGCCCGCCGCAACGGTGCGGCTATCGTCTCGGACGGACTGGGCATGCTGGTGGAGCAGGCGGCGGTGGCTTTCGATCTGTGGCGCGGTGTGCGTCCCGAGACGGCTTCGGTCATCGCGAGTTTGCGCGCGTGATGAAAAAATTCTGGTGGTGGACTTGGCGCATTTTTCTGGCGCTGTTCGTTTTCATGCTGCTGTACCAGGCATGGATCGCGGCGCATGTGTGGTGGTGGATAGACCACAACCCGCATTCCAGTTCGTTCATGGCCGACCGTCTGGAAGTGATGCAGGACAAGAACCCGGATGCCGAGTTGCAGCACCAATGGGTGCCCTACAAAAAAATATCCAACAATCTCAAGCGCGCGCTGATCGCCTCGGAAGACGCCAAGTTCGTCGATCACGAAGGCTTCGACTGGGAAGGTATCCAGAAGGCTTACGAGAAGAATCTGAAGAAGGGCAAGCTCGTGGCGGGCGGTTCCACCATCAGTCAGCAACTGGCAAAGAATCTGTTCCTGTCTTCCAAACGCACGCCGTGGCGCAAAGGCGAGGAGGTCATCATTACGCTGATGCTGGAACACATGATGGAGAAGAAACGCATCTTCGAAATCTATTTGAACGTGATCGAGTGGGGCAATGGCGTATTCGGAGCCGAGGCGGCGGCGCGGCATTACTACCGCATCAGCGCCGCACAACTTTCGCCGCAGCAGGCGGCCAAGCTGGCTGCGATGGTGCCCAACCCGCGCTATTACGACAAACACCGCGAAGCCAAAGGCCTGCTGCGCAAAACCGACATCATCCTCGCGCGCATGGATGATGCGGAGATCCCTTAGTTCGCCGGCTTGGTTCTGGCTTTGCCGCGTTTTTCCATGATCTTCAAAATCAGGTAGGTGAGCCAGGCGACGAGCACCAGTCCGACCGTGAAGAGGCTGTATGAGACCGGCCAGGGAATACCCTGAGTCATCATCGAAAACTCGGACATGCCGCCGATGCCCGCCAGCACGTTGAGCGGCATGAACACCACGCTGAGCACCGTCAGCCGCTGGATCACCTTGTTCTGGTTGATGTTGATGAAGCCGACCGTGGCATCCATCAGGAAGTTGATCTTGCCGAACAGGAACGTGGTGTGGCCGTCGAGCGACTCGATGTCGCGCAGAATTTGCTGTGCGTCTTCCAGCTGGTGTTTTTCCAGAAACTTGCTGCGCATCAGGAATGAAACGGCACGGCGCGTATCCAGCACGTTGCGGCGGATGCGCCCGTTCAGGTCTTCCTCGTGGGCAATCGCCACCAGTATCTTGGCGGCGTCTTCGTCGGTCATGTGCTTGTTGAGCACCTGTTTGCCGACCGTCTCCAAGCCGCGGTACATATCTTCCATCGCGTCGGCGGAATATTCCGCATCGGCGGCGTAGAGGTCCAGCAGCACATCGCGCGAATCCGAAACGTAATTGGGCTGCGAAAAAGCGCGCAAACGTTGCAAGCGAAACACCGGCAACTCTTCCGAGCGGATCGAAAACAGGATGTCCTGATACAGGATAAACGCGACGGCCACGTTGCGCGATTCGTCCTCGAGGTCGAGCAGGAAGTCGGAATGCAGGTGGATTTCGCCGTTCTCTTCCACATAGAAACGCGCACTGGATTCAAGGTCGCTCAGCCGCTCGGGGTCGGGCAACTCTATCCCGAATATATCACCCACCCAGGTGCGCTCCTCGAAGGTGGGGCCGACCAGGTCGATCCACACCGGTTTGGTGTTGAGCAATTCCTCACTGGTGTTGATCGTGATTTCGCGCAGGCGGCCTTCGTGCAGGCCGAACGCCTTGATGCTGGATCTTTCATTTTTGAACTCGCGTTTTCCCAAAGCATTCAGCACCGAGATCGGCACGTCGCGCAGGATCAACTCCTTGCGGTTTTCATCGAGCTGATCCCAGATGAATATCTGCTCTTCGGGGGAGAGCGCTTCCAATATCTCGGCCACCTCTGCGGGCGCGGTTTCATGCAGTGCCTGTTTCAGCTTGGCCAGGTTCTGTTTGCGCACCAGCGTTTCAACCAGATCGTGGTGCGGCATGTCCTGCTTGCGCACCATGCCCTCCAGCAGCTGATGCTTTTGCAGCAGGTTAAGGATGATCTCGCGGTTGCTTTGGTGTTCGGATGTCTGATCGTTTTGCATGGTAAGAGCGAGCCTGTTGCATTGGACGCGCGGATGATACTTTAAGATGGCGGGCGTGTGTCATGGCTTTACTTAATGTAACGCTTGAAATATGGGGCTGTAACAGGCGCTAATTTTCTCGCCATACCGAATCGGTTACCATCCAGCCCGCGAACAGGATGCCGTCGCAATAAAAAACTCCGTTTACACAGCGGTTTAAACATCGAGAGGGATTCGAGGATATGAGAACCATCGAACGTTTTACGACCTTGTTGGAATGCACGACTGAGGGGGCGTGGTGGGCATCCATTTTTCAAATCGGGAAAGATTATGGATTTGAGCGGACGTTAATCGCCATTGTGCCCGAGCGCTCAATGTCACTAGGCGAAGCATTTCTGTGCAGCAACTATTCAACTCAATGGCGTAATCACTATGACGGCAATCAGTTGGTTAACATCGACCCGACCGTTGCTCACTGCGTGACTCGCTCAACTCCATTGATTTGGGAGCCTGCAATATTCGCTAACAAAAAACAAAAAGAAATGTATGAAGAAGCCTCCAGCTACGGCCTGCGTTCTGGAATTACGTTGCCATATCATGGCGCGAATGGTGAGCTGGGAATTTTATGTTTTGTGAACGATGCTAAGCCAGACAAAAATTTCAAACGAGATGCCCTGCACTCTATGCCTGCGCTCTCATTGATGCGCGATTTCGCTTTTGATGCTTCTTTGCGTTTTGCGAAACCATGCAATCGCGATCCTATTCCAATACTTACCCCGCGCGAATTTGAATGCTTAAAGTGGTGCGCGACTGGGAAAAGCTCTTGGGAAATTGCCAAAATACTATGCTGTTCAGAGAGTGCTGTTAACTTCCATTTCGGGAATCTTCGCCATAAGTTTCAGGCAATCTCCCGCAGGCAGGTGGTGGTCAAAGCAATCCACTGCGGACTGCTCCGCCCGAATTGACCCAAACAGGAATCAGTATTCTCCAAGGCATTTACATCAGATGCTTCATCACGTTGTAGCCCTAGGGGTTGGTATTCCGTAAATCGTAATCAGTTATTGCCGTCACACGTTTTGGCCCCCCCCATACGAATCGGTGTAGAAAAAGCCGTGGTACTGGACATTGATCTTGGTGTGCAAACGCACATTGCGTTGTTTGGCAAAGCTTCGCAAGCAGTTAAGCGATTGTCGCAGTCAAGTTGAAATTAGCCGTCATGGACTGTGTTGGCACATGACGGCTAATTCAGCGGCGACTTATCCTATTTTGATCAAAAAGGTACCTAGCAGAGTAGCTAGGTACATCAAGTCTTGTTTTATGAATAAATGGCATCAGGGGAGTTACTAATAATGCTTATGCGTTCGATTGTATTTGCGCTGCTTGGCGCACTTGGATTTTTACCCGTTACTGCTTTTGCCGATCTGCCCTTAACGGTAGAAGGTTTGCTCTCCGCGCAAAATCGCTGGCGTGCAGAGTTGGGCATCAACTACGCGAATGCTGAGCAAAGGGGGGGCAGCGCAGGTCAACCCATCGTGGTGCAAGTCGCTACGGCACAATTTGTTTCTGTTCCCACTCAAATCGGCACTGCGCATATCAACAGCGACACTCTCGTCCTCTCACCTGGACTGCGTTACGGCCTATCCGAAAACACTGAGATGTATGGGCGCGCATCGTGGTTAAGCGACAGCTCCCGCATACAAGGGGTGAACGGGACGGACAGCTTCACGTACAGTAGGTGTGGCTCTTAGTTTTGCACAATGCGGTTTGCCCGTATGCAATCCATTTAGAGCCAATGGCATTTGGCGATTTAGGTAAGCAATACGACAAATCTGTTGTGTAGGTTTAATTTCAGAGGCAGGGTAAGCCCGCCGGATGCAGTCCGGTGGGCTCGTTCGGACGGTGAAAATAGGAGGCATAAAATATGAGAATCTCAAGATTAATAGTTACGAGTTGCTTAGTTGTAATTGCACTGGGCTGTTCAGCCAGCTATGCCCAAGAGAGCAGTAGCCCGATCTTTTTCATGGGGAAGATCGGAAATAATGTCGGGATTGACAATTGTTCCGGTAGTTGCAGTGCGGCGAATCCCGGCGGGACGATCGGGGTGGGGTACACCGGGGAGTTTTTGACTGCCCCGGACTCTCCTCTTATGGTAAGAAATTCACTAAGTTTGGAGTACACGCGGGATCGTTTCAGCGTCAATGGGAATGTATTGAACGTGCAGGAAAAGGCCCTCAATCTGGCCTTGGAGTTTGTCTGGCAAAAGCATCCTCAGTTCATTCTGTCCGGCGCAGTCGGGTTCGGTCAGATGACATCCAGCGGCTCGAACGTGCTTGACCGTACCGCTTCTTCCTACCCGGGGAGTGTCGATCTTCTCTATAAGGTGAGCCCAGCCCTTTATTTGTCTGTCGGCTATACCCATGCCTTTATTCTTTCGGGCTACCCGGACTTTATTGCCAATAGCGTGGATGTCGGGCTGCGGTGGTATCCCTAACCAGACAAGCCGCCAGGCGAGGTCGTGTTGCTAATGTTATTGGGGTTTCCATGAATATGATTGGTCGAATTTGTGCGGCGGCATTGGCCGCGATGATGCTTTCTTCCCCATGCGTGCAAGCGGCAGGAGCGGACGGCGGCGATACGGAGTTACGGGTTTACGAATTTCCCGTGCTTGATCTTCCGTACAACAGCAAGGCTCTCCCGAGCATGCGTCAGTCGATGCAAATGAGTAATGACTTCCACTATTTGCTGCATAACTCATGGCTGGATTTGGTTTCAGAGGGGGGAGCGAACGATTCCGGCAATTGGCTCAATCAAAGTTTGCCGATATTCCTTTTCGATTGGATGGCCGCATCGCTGCCGCTGGGGCAGGGGTGGTTGCATGAGGAGTGGCACAGGGCTGCGCTGGCGCGGCGCGGCATAAGCAGCCATAACGGGATATACGATTTCAAGTCTTCGGCTGTTGTTTATGTCGATGGTGTGCGCGACGAGGATTTGATCGCGCTCAAGCGGGATCATCCCGATGAAATGGTGCGCCTGCATTCCGCCGGATTCGAGTCGCAATATGAGCAGAATCTGGAGTTCGAGAAGCAGGGGTTTTTTAACAATCACTATCCGGCGATGAGCGGGGCGATCTTCCTGAATTACGCGAATAATATTATGTACATGAGTATGTGCGCCTCAGGAGCTATGAGTGGGGTGCTAACCGATGATGCCAATCGGCAGGATGGCGCGAGTATCCCCGCGCGGGATTTCACCGGGCTCGATTGCACGGCGTAGACGTATGACTTGTTCCGTCCGAATGAGGCTTACGCGGCGCGCGGGGTGCATCCGTCGGGTGTGGGCATCAACCGCTATCGCAAGTTTTCCGATCTCACCGTCGAGGAGCAGGATTACCTTAAGAAGCAGCGCAATTTGTCGCTCTTAAATCTGGTCGATCCGTTTTTGTTCGGCAAGCGGCAATTCGTTACCGACTCCGGCGATTGGTTTTGGAACGCGACATTGCGCCATGAGCTGGCTCCCTTCGGCTACGACATTGCCACCAATGTATTTCTGAAAGAGCGAGATGGGCTCGGCATTTTTAGCGCGGTGCATTTCTACAACAACGATACCGGAACCCATCCCGGTATTGAGGTGACGCTGCCGCGTTACCCAGCCAGCCTGTTTAATCAAGCCGTTCATATCACGCCCAGAGTGTTTGCCTGGGCGCAGCCCGAGAATTTGTTGTTCCGCGAGCCCTCTACCAAATTAGGCGGCTTGATGTCGGTTCGTCTGGACATGCCTATCGCTGGCGGTTGGGAGATGTACGGCGAGCTGGAAGGAAAAACCCATGGCTGGGTGGCAGGCAATGAATACTTGGACGGGAATGTGGCGGTGAGGTTTGGGGTAACGAAAGTGCTGGAAATGAAGTCGCGTTGGAAGAGTGCTGCGCCTGAGGCAGTGATGTAAGCGAGCGGGTCATGCGAATCTTATTGTTACTAATTGAACTACTGCTGGTTTGCGGGGCGGCATCTGCCAATGCCGCGCAACTGTCCACTCCCAGTGCGCATGGCGAAGTTTCCGTGCAAAGCTGGAAAGCGTTGCGTGATGCGCACGTGGTTAAACAAGATCGTGATTATTCTTGCGGCGCGGCTTCATTGGCAACGTTGCTCAATGAGTTTTATGGGCTGTCATTGACCGAAGAGCAAATCCTCAAGGATATGGATAAGCCGGACATGATGGCGAATTTCGTGGATATGGCGCGGGTAGTGAATGGCTACGGTTTCAAAGCAGGTGGAATTGCCTTGAGCTATGAGCAGTTTTCCAAGCTGACCGTGCCTGTGCCGGTGTATTTACAAAATCTTGGAGAGGATCATTTTTCTGTGTTGCGCGGCATTTCCGCTACACATGTGCAATTGGCCGATCCGTCATGGGGGAACCGGATTTTTTCCAAGGTGCAATTCTTGGCAATGTGGGAAACCCGCGACGATGAAAAATTGAAAGGCAAAATCTTGTTGGTGTTGCCGCAGAAGGTTGGCGCCATAGCGCAACTTTCAGACTTCTTTGTGCCTCCAACACCCAGCAGTTTACCCATTGAGCTATTGACTGATCGGCGCAATCAGTGAGGGCGTGAGATTGAGTTGCATTCGAGCCTGTGGGCGCGGTTTTAGCCGCGAATTCTTTGCGCCGCTCTATTCCCTGCGCGGCTCAAAGCCGCTCCCGCAGGGACATTCCGTCGGGGAAACTGAATCCTTTTGGAGTGCTGTCGTCTTGCGGTAGAATGCGCGCTTTCGTTAAAGACGGCGAAGACCATGATTACAGGCAGTATCGTTGCGATAGTTACCCCCATGAATGAAGACGGCAGTCTGGATTGGGACGCGTTTCGCTCATTGATTGATTTTCATATCGCCGAAGGCACGGACGCCATCGTGGTGGTGGGCACCACGGGCGAATCTCCGACGGTGGATGTGGAAGAGCATGAGCAGTTGATCCAGGTGGCGGTGGAGCATGCGGCCAAACGCATTCCCATCATCGCGGGCACCGGCGCGAATTCCACCAAGGAGGCTATCGAGCTGGCCTCGTTCTCCAAGAAGGCCGGCGCGGCAGCTTCGCTCACGGTGGTGCCCTACTACAACAAGCCGACGCAGGAAGGTTTGTACCAGCATTTCAAGGCCATCGCCGAAGCGGTGGATATGCCGCACATTCTCTACAACGTGCCGGGACGTACCGGCGCGGACATGAGCAACGACACCGTGCTGCGTCTGGCGCAGATTCCCAATATTGTCGGTATCAAAGATGCGACGGGCGGTATCGAGCGCGGCAGCGATTTGTTGCAACGTGCCGCTGCGTTGAAGGACACCATCGGGGATTTCGCTATCTACAGCGGCGACGATGCCAGCACGCTGGCGCTGATTTTGCTGGGAGCGCACGGCACGATTTCGGTCACGGCCAACGTGGCGCCCAAGCTGATGCACGAGATGTGCGTGGCCGCCTTGAACGGCGAAGTGGCCAAGGCGCGCGAGATCAATTTCCGTTTGCTGGGGCTGCATCGCCACCTGTTCGTCGAAGCCAATCCGATCCCGGTGAAGTGGGCGGTGGCACGTATGGGCAAAATGAAAAACACGTTGCGTTTGCCGCTCACGCCGCTGTCCTCGGGCGCGCAACCGGTGGTGGAAGCCGCCATGCGGCAAGCCGGAATACTTAAGTAAGGAATGGCATGAAAATTCGAAATACCGTGGTACTGGTTTTGGCCTTGTTTGCACTGGCTGCATGCAGCTCCGACAAGAATCGCATTGATTACAAAGTGGCCTCCGCCAAGGTGCATGCGCTGGAAGTCCCTCCCGATCTGACGAGCCCCGGCATCAATGAGCAGTATGTCATTCCCGGCGCGGACGGTGCATTGGCGGCGAACTTCTCCGATTACTCCAAAGGCAGCTTGGCGCAGCCCGCCAGTGCGGTCGGCGCGGTATTGCCCGTGTTGAAAAACGTGCGCATGGAGCGCAACGACAAGCAGCGCTGGATCGTGGTAAGCGATAAGGCGGAAAACGTGTGGCCTGCGGTCAAGGCGTTCTGGCTGGAGATGGGGTTCCAGATACAGGTGGACAATCCCCAGTCCGGTGTGATGGAAACGGACTGGCAGGAGAACCGTGGCAATGTGCCGCAAAGCGGGGTGCGCTACGTGCTGTCCAAGATATTCGATAGCCTCAAGCCGGCCGGGCAGCGCGACCAGTATGTGATCCGCATCGAACGCAGCAAAGACGGTCTCGGCACCGAGGTGTATCTCGCGCAACAGGTGATGGAAGAGGCGCCAAGCGCGGACAAGAAGGACATCAAGTGGGTGCCGCGCGCGAATAATCCCGAGATCGAGATTGCTATGCTGCAAATGCTGATGACCCGATTGGGCGGCGAGGCGATTACGCCGGCTCCCGGTGCTACGGCATCCGCTAGCGCGGTCGCGGCGACGGCTGCCGCAGTCAGCGTGCAGTTGAAAGAAGTGGCGGGCAGCAAAGTCATCCAGATCGGCGAGCCGTTCGATAAGAGTTGGCGCAAGGTCGGCTTGGCTTTGGATAAGGCGGGCATCGCGGTAGAAGATAAAGACCGCGCCAACGGCATTTACCTGCTGCGTGCAACGCCTGCCGCAAAAGGAAAGAAGGCAGGCAGCTATCAAGTGGCGGTGCGCGAAAGCGGTGCGGCATGCGAAGTGTCGGTGCGCAATGCCGAAGGCGGAAGCGACAAGGAAAGTTCGCGTATCGTCGAAGCCTTGTACCAGAGCTTCGAGAAATAATTCCCGCCACGGATGCGCTTTGCTTTACTCGGTAGTGGCAGCGAGGGCAATGCCCTCGTTGTAGAGGCGGGTCAAACGCGGGTATTGCTGGACTGCGGTTTTTCGTTGAGCGAGACCGTGGCGCGTCTGGCGCGTATCGGACTTGCGCCCGATCAATTGCATGGCATCGTGGTTACGCACGAACACGGCGACCATATCGGCGGCGTGGCGCGTTTGGCACGCAAGTATTCCCTTCCCGTTTTTCTCACCCACGGCACTTTGCGTTCGCAAAATGGCGCGTTCGCCAATCTGTCCGGCGTTACCGAGATCAATCCGCATCTCCCGTTTGCAATCGGGGAAGTGATGGTGCAACCCTATCCCGTTCCGCACGATGCGTGCGAACCGGTGCAATACGTGTTCAGCGATGGCGCGAAACGGTTGGGCGTGCTGACCGACGCCGGCTGTTCGACGCCGCATATCGAGGTGACGCTGAGCGGTTGCGAGGCACTGGTGCTGGAGTGCAATCACGACAGCGAACTGCTGGCGAACGGCGACTATCCCTACAGTTTGAAACAGCGTGTCGGCGGACGCTTCGGCCACCTCGACAATCTTGCCGCGGCCGCCTTGCTGGCGCGTCTGGACAACAGCAAGTTGCAGCACATCGTGGCGGCGCATCTGAGCCATAAAAACAATACGCGCGTATTGGCGGTAAGCGCGTTGAGTGCGGCGCTATCTTGTGCGCCAGAGGGGATTATTGTGGCAACGCAAGACGAAGGAACTTGCTGGTGCGAAATCGTGTGAGAGGAAGTTGCGGAAACAAAAAAGCCGACTTGCGTCGGCTTTTTTGATGAGCTGAAATCAGCTTAGTGCTTTGCTGGCTCAGCAGCTGGAGCAGCGGAAGCTGCAACAGGAGCGGAAGCTGCGGCAGGAGCAGAAGCGGCTTCAACTGCGGAAGCAGCAGGAGCAGGAGCAGCAACTGGAGCAGGAGCGGCGGCAGGAGCTTCAGCAGCCTTTTCGCCGCAAGCAGACAGAGACAGAGCCAACAAAGCGGCAACGAGAGATGCAAATTTCATGGTATTTCCTTAAGTTAAGCAGTTGATAAAAGTCTATGGAGGCCATGCCGCGACATGGCTGCCGTTGCAAGGACGCGGCATTCTATCAACTTTTTCCAAAAAAGCTAGAGCTTTGTGCTGGGTTATTAGGGGGTTACAGGCCAAGTGTGGTGGCGGTTGCGCTGGGGTGCGAGCTGGCCCACATTTCTTCAAAACGCGATTTCAGCAGGCGGGCTCCTTCGGGGTCGTTTTGTGCAAAAATTCCGCGCGCATCATCAAAGTGAAAGCGGCGCACAAAATGCTTTTCATCCGCCACGGCAAACGGTTCGGATAGATGGCGCAGATTGAGCGGCGTCTGATAGATGTGCATGTGGTGGCTGAATTGGCGCATCAGCATCATGATGCGCGGGCAAAAACGCACGAGCGGTTGCGAGTCGTGTGCCAGCAGATGCAAATGTACATTCGGGCTGGAGAGCAGGAAGTGGCGCATTTTGTTATAACGCGCTTCATTGTTGAAGCCGAGATTGTCGAAATCGTTTTCAAAGATGAACAGCGTGTGCTGCGCCAGACCGCACAGTTCGTCGAGAGCCCCGACGTAATCGGTGACGCCGTTTAAGGCAGTGTGTTGCAGTTCGTTGTCGCTCATGAGTTACCTCCGCTTGCCCGAGATCAATTCAACATAGCCGTCCAGATAAAACTCGTAAAGCATAGCTGCCGCTTCGCCGGTCAACTTGCTGCCCGCTTGCAATGCGCGCGTATCGGCCAATTCTCGCAGCGTGCGGTAGCTGGCTTTGCCCACCTGATGCGAATCGCCGTTGATGAACACCGTGCTGCCGTGGCACAGCATTTGCGTCTTGAGATCGAGCGCAATGCCGCGCGTTTGCAGCGCTTGCGCGAAACGTTCTGCGGACAACGGTTTGGCGGGCGCATCGAAAAATATATGCGGCTTGGGTTCGCTCAAATAGCTGCCCAGGAAATTGGTGACATCCTCATCGTCCCACTGCACTTTGCGGATGGCTTGCGCAACTTGCTGCAACATCTCCGCGCCGATTTCGGAAGGGTGCGCCTGCTTCTTGAGATCGGGGTCGGCGTACATGCCGTCCACGCAAATGCGGTCTTGCAGGTATACCAGAAACTGTTCGGCCAACTCCTGATAGGCCGGCGTGCGGAAGCCGATGGAATAGGTCATGCAATCGTCTTCGGCGATGCCGTTGTGCCCGCACTGCGGCGGCAGATACAGCATGTCGCCCGCTTTCAGCACCCACTCCTGTTCGATGTGGAATTCCTTCAGGATGCGCAACGGCGCACCCTCGATCAACGTGCGGTCTTCCTGCGTGGAAATTTGCCAGCGGCGATGCCCGACACCTTGCAACAGGAATACATCGTAGGCGTCGAAATGCGGCCCCACGCCGCCGCCCTTGGGTGCGTAGCTCACCATCAAATCATCCAGCCGTGCATGCGGAATGAAGTTGAAGCGCTTGAGCAACTCGGTCGCCTCCGGCAACGCATGATTTACCCCCTGCACCAACACCGTCCACTTGCCGCGCAACTTTGCCATTTCGTCCGGCTCGAACGGGCCGTGTGCCAATTGCCAGTTGCCGCGCGTGTGCCTGACCAGACGCGCCTGCGCGTCTTCGACGCAAGCCAACTCAATGAGCTGTTGCGGGTTGAGCAGGCCTTTAAAGCCAGGAACAGCCTGCCGGATAAGCAGGGGTTTTTTCTGCCAATAATCGCGCAGAAATTCTTCGGTCGTCAGCCCGCCGAGTAGCGTAAGTTTGGTTTTCATGGGGCGATTATAGCCTCGTAAAAATGTCCGCAAAATAAATTTGGTACGAAATAAATCTCAGTTAGAATGCCGCTCACGGGGGACTACATCATGCACTTACAAGTTGGAATGGATGCACCGCATTTCGAGCTCGCTGATGCTGATATGGAAATGTTCAAACTGACATCGCTCCATGGGAAGAAAAACATCGTGCTGTATTTCTACCCCAAGGACGATACCCCCGGCTGCACTATGGAAGCCAACGAGTTCAGCGAACACGAAGAAGACTTCGCCGAATACGACACTATCGTGGTGGGTATCAGCCGCGACGACTGCATCAGCCATGCGGAATTTCGCGACAAATACGGATTGTCTGTTTTGCTGCTTGCCGACACCGAGTCACGCGTCTGTAAAAAATACGGAGTACTGTACGAAAAAGAAGTAGATGGACACAAAACGGTCGCCATTCAGCGATCCACCTTTGTGATAGACAAGCAAGGCAAACTGCGTCACGTTCTATACGGAGTCCATGCGCATAAGCACCCAGATGAAGTACTTAATTTAATAAAGGAAATGAAATGAAAGTCGCTAAAGACACCGTCGTCTCACTGCGTTACGAACTGACCGATGTAAACGAGGGCTCCATACTCGAAAAGGCGGACGACCCCATCAGTTACGTCCACGGCGGTTACGACGGTATCTTCCCCGCAGTGGAAGAGGAGTTGCACGGCAAAAATGTCGGCGACAAATTCTCCGTCACGATGGAACCGGATGATGCCTTCGGCGAATACGAGCACGAACTCGTGCGCGCCGAGCCGCGCGACATGTTTCCCAAGGATGTCGCAGTCGGTATGCAGTTCGAAGGCGGATCGGAAGGCGATGACGACGAAGACTTCATGCTCTACACCGTAGTCGAAGTTACCGACAAAGAAGTGACTGTCGATGGCAATCATCCGCTGGCAGGCAAGACGATCCGTTTCGAGGGCACGGTTACCGGCGTGCGCGCGGCGACCAAGGAAGAGTTGGAACACGGTCACGTGCATGGCGAAGGCGGCCATCACCACTAAGCTTCCTCCGGGATGAACACCGGGCCCGCGCAAGCGGGCTTTTTGCTGAACTTGATTTCCGTTTCCAAACGTCGAAGCGTGCCGCTTTGGCTTCTAAGTGTTACCCTGCGAAGCCGGATTGGGGAGAAAAAACATTATGGATAAAACAGTAAAGATTCGCGCATATTCCGAAGATGCCAAGAGCGATGCTTCGCGGGGAAACCTTTCCGAAGAGCAAAACAAATCCCTTGAGCTGGTAAAGAAAAATACGCAGCTGGAAGAAGAAAAGAAAAAATCGCTCGAGCTTTTGAAAATGGTCGAGCAACTGAGGGAATCGCTCAAGCAAGAGCAGGCCAAGGCTGCCGAGATGGTGAAGCAGGCTGCCGGATCAGGGGCGAATGAGCTTGCCATCAAAGAGGCGCAACTGGAAGAAGAGAAGAGCCGCACGCTCGAAAATCTGAAGCTGATCGTGCAGCTGCGTGAAAGCCTAAAACTGGAGCAGGCAAAAACGGCGGAGATGGCGCAGCACATGGTCGAGCTGGAAGCCAATGAGCTTGCCAGAAAAAATGCCCAAGTCGAGGAAGAAAAGAAAAAGTCGCTCGAACATTCGGGTGCGCTCGAACAACTGCGGGAAAGTCTCAGGCAAGAGCAGGCAAAAGCCGCCGAGTCGGCAAAGAGTACGGCTACTCTGGAAGCGAGAGTAAACGAATTGGCCGCGTTTGAGGCTCAGGCAAAAGAATTGCCCGCGCTGCAAGAAAAAGTAAAAGAACTCGCCGACGCACTCAACAAAATTTCGGTTATCTCCGCAGTGGCGAAGGCGGGTTAACAACATCTCCCCCGGTATTTCGGGCTACATCAAACAATAGTTCTCCGGCATCAATGGTTTTAGCGCGTGCGCCTCTCCCAGCGTATCGCGCAGATTGATTTCAATTCCACGGCAGATGGCATCCGGCGCAAAATCGTTGGGCGGTCAGCCATAGCAGGATGGCGGGTTAGTCGAGACCAAACAGATGGGGTTTGAAGTAAAAATGCGAGGGTTTGAATTGACGCGGGCTTGATTCTGTTTGAATCAAGCCCGCTGATTTTGGCTTACTTGTTCAGTTTGGCCGCGATGAAGGCTAAGCTTCCACCAACTGCTAACGCGGCTGCAAAAACGTAAATTAAAAAGCTGACGTCCATTTTGGTTCCTCCAAGTTGATTGAGCAATGGGTAGAAAATTTCAACCCGGAGAAAATTTAACATAAATTTGACGAAGATTTGACGTAAAAATACGTTTAGGGTGGGAGTTCCCGACTGAATTATTTGGCTATGAAATCCATGCGGAAATGGGCGGGACGCGCAAGAAGCGAGCAGCGTGGGGCTGTTTGCAGACGAGAGCGGGTATTTCAGATCGGGCAACTCTCCATTCCGCGCAGGAAGTTCAGATATTCCTCTACCCGTTCATGTAAATTTTGCGGTGCAGTGACGATGTCGTGCGCAAGTGTGAAGAGCGGATACGCGCGCCAATCGAACACGCGGAACTTCGCCACCATCTGTAGCGTATGCACGCCCTCGCCGGAGATGTTGTCCCATTCGCCGCGCACTAGTTGCCGTCCGAGCGTATGGTGATGCGAATCCTCGCTCGTGCCTGTCGTCATCAGGTCGCCTAACCCCGCGTAGCTGTAGGGCGTGTGCGCCTGCCCGCCGAACGCCTGCACAATGCCGCTCAGCTCCGCGATGGCTGCCACCATGAGATGCCCGCGCATGTTCTTGCCCAGTTGCAACTCGTCTGCCACGCCGAACAGAATGGCGTACACGTTCTTCAAGATCACCGACCAACTCCGCCCGTGCATATCGCTGGCCTGCTGGCACACCAGCGTGCTGCCCCGGAACAGACTGTGCATCACCTCGAAATCCGCCGCGTCGGACAACACCGCATCGGCAAAGGCATGGTGACCCGCGCGTATCTCCTCCGAAATCATCGGGCCGTAGATCACGCCGTAGTGATGCTTGCTGCTGAACACGCTGTCGAATACCTGTGCTGCCGTGCGCCCCGATTCGTCCAAGCCCTTGGCGATGCTCAGGCACACACTGCCTACCGCAAGGAATGGCTCGATGCGGCGCGCGATCTCGCAATGCGGATTCACCGGCAGGCAAAACAAGACCACCTGCGCCTCGGCGATTTCTTCTTCCAGTGTTATGTGGCTACCTTTAACCACCGTGCCGAGGTTCCAGATACGCACATCGTGGCGCGCCGCCAGTAGATGCTCCATGGCATGCCCCATCTCGCCATAGCCAAGGATCAAAACGCGCAGCTTCATGTCTTCCCCTTTAGAAACGCAGATCCAGCGCCTTGCACAGGAAACGCATCAGCGGTGCGGCTTGGCGGAAACGTTCCACCACCTGCGGGCGCAGGTTCTTTGAGGTCACCATCGCCTCGCTCAACGGTGCGAGGCAGATGAAATCCTTGCGCTTCAAATCCTCCACCAGCGGATGATCCTTGGCGAACCCGCGCGGCGCGTTGGCAAGCGAATCGCCTTCCAGCGTGAAATGTTTGCGGAAGGTCGCCTCGTCGCGCGCCGCCAGCCACGCATCGCTGTTCTCGATAAGGGCCGTGCGTATCTTGAACAGCGTATCCGCATCGGGATGCCACAGCCCGATGCCCACGAAACACTCCCCCGGCGCGATGTGCAGGTAATAGCCGGGCGCGTGGATATCTTTGCCAATCTCGTGGCGGAACTGGATGCCGATGTTGGTCTTGTACGGCGTCTTGTCCTTGCTGAAACGCGTATCGCGAAACACGCGCATCAGCGAACCGCCCACCTTCTTGGGCTGCGCCAAAAAGTGGCGCGAGATCGCGGGCATCTCGTCCGACATGTCGCTGATGAAATCCAGCGCGGGCGTGCGCACGAGGTCTTCGTATTCCTGCTGATGCGCCGTGAACCATTCGCGCTCGTTGTTCGCCTCCAGCGCGGAAAGGAAGGCGAAAGTCTGTTTGGTGAAATAACGCTCGGTCATTTGGGTCTCCTTGCAATGGTTACTTCAATACATCGGCCAGAAACACTTGCAACTGCGCCCAAGAGTCTTTGTCCGCTTCCGCGTTGTAGGCCAGCGGCAGGTTGAATTTTTTGCCCAACTCGTCCGCGTCGGGATTGGTGAAACTGTGCATCGCGCCGGGATACACCGTCGCCTTGTAGTTCACCCCCGCCTTCTCCATCTCCTGCCTGAATGCCTCCACCTGCGCGGCGGGGATCATCTTGTCGTCCGTTCCGGTGAACGAGCGGATCTGCGCCTTGACGCGGCCTGCCTGCGCCGGGGTATCGGTAGCGAGGCCGCCGTGGAAACTCGCCACGCCTTTCAAATCCTCGCCCTCGCGCGCCATATGCAGCACCACCGAGCCGCCGAAGCAATAGCCTACTGCCGCCAGCTTGTGACCATCCACATTACGCTGTTTGCGCAGCAACTTCATCGCCGCCTCGAAACGTGCTTTCGCCATCGGCTTGTTCTTCGCCACCTCGCCGGCGAACTTGCCCGCATCGTCGGGATGCAGCGCCTGCTTGCCGTTGCCGTACATATCCACTGCCAGCGCCACATAGCCCAGCTCCGCCAGCATGTTCGCGCGCTTGCGCGCATAAGCGTTATGCCCCCACCACTCATGCACCACCAGCACGGCAGGGCGCTTGCCCTTCACTGAGTCGTCATAGGCGATGTAGCCTTTCAGCGTCGTGCCGTCCGCGCTGTAGCTCACCTCCTTGCCTTGCACGGCAGCGAAGGCGGCAGAAGTGGCGATGCAAAACAGGGCGAGGGAGAGAAACAGGTTTTTCATGTGAGCCTCCGTTAGGTTGGGTGGGACAGGCGGCAATGATAGAACGAACGCAAGCGTTTAGCTTGCGACAATCCGGTAAAGCGTCGAACGGCCGTCGCACCTCCACAACTCCATAATGGCTTGAGACTGGCGTTATACTGCGTCCACCTATGGTGTAGCGGAGGTTCTATGTCCAGCAGTTATCTCATCAATTTGCACGAAGCGATCTACTCGCTATCCGATGCACTCGACTTGGTCGGTGTGACCCACATCCATCACGGCAAGCGCGTCGCCTACATGGCGGCGGAATGCGGCAAACATCTCGGCTGGAAAAAATCGCAACTCGACGACCTGTTTCAAGCTGCGATCCTGCATGACAGCGGGGTTTCCAAGACCGCAGTGCATGCCAAGCTGGCTCAACTGCAATGGGAAGAAGAAAGTGAGCATTGCCGTCTCGGAGCGGCCTTGATGCAGTCAACGCCGGTGCTACAGCACTTCGCGCCTATCGTGCAGTACCACCACCCCCATTGGCAGGCGCTCAAGACGCTCGACCTGCCGCTCGAAGTAAAACTCAACGCCAACTGCATCTACATGGTAGACCGCGTCGACATCCTCACCCTCAAGTACCTCGTCGACGAGACCGACATCCTGCTGGGAAAAGAAGCGATCCGCGCGACCATCGCCGAAAAACGCGATGACTGGTTCTGCCCCGAACTGGTCGATGCCTTCATGGAAGTCTCGTACTCAGAGGCCTTCTGGTTCTCGCTGGAGATGAACAACATCAACGGCTATGTATCGACATGGCTGGGCGAAACGAGACAGCAAAACATGAGCTTCGCCGAACTGCGCAGCCTGATCCGCGTGTTCTCGCGCATCGTCGATGCCAAGAGTACCTTTACCTGCGAACACTCCGATGGCGTGGCAAATCTGGCGCGCCATCTGGGTGAAATGTTCGGACTGCCGGAAAAAAACTGCGAGATGCTCGAACTGGCCGGGCTGCTGCACGACATCGGCAAACTGCGCATCCCCGACGAACTGCTGGAAAAACCAAACCGGCTTACCGACGCGGAAAGCATCATCATGCGCCGCCACAGCTTCGATACTTACAACATCCTCAAGAACATCACCGGGCTGGAGCAGGTTGCCCTGTGGGCTGCGCAACATCACGAACGCGTGGATGGCAGCGGTTATCCATACCGGCTTGATAAAGGTGGATTGACCATCGAAGCTCGCATCATCGAAGTGGCGGACGTTTTCCAAGCGCTTGCGCAGCGCAGACCCTACCGCGACTCACTCCCGCCACAACAAATACTGGGCATGCTTAAAGAGCAGGTTGCGAGCGGAAAACTGGATGGACAAGTGGTCGCCAAGGTGGAAGATCATCTCCAGCAATGCTGGGAAATGGCGATGAATACGCTGGTGTCGTAGCGAGGCATTCGCGCAGTCCGAATGGCTGAGGACACTGGTAGTGTCCAAGGAGTATCTTTCGACACTGGCTCTTTCGTGCAGACGAGGACATGGAAGTCGTTGCGCGGGAAACCGTGGTCTGTCCCTGATTGTTGCTTAGTGCGGGTTAAAGGGGATGGGCCGTAAGGTGTTTATCGAGAAGTAAATATGAAACTGATCCATTTGACTCGCTATATGAACCGGCTATTTTTTGTATTTGAAGTAATTCCATAGTAAATCTGGCCATTGGTGTTGCAATGAAATTGAAGCGCACCTAATCGTTTTGAATATCTCGAGGCAATTTGGTCATAATTAACATGGGTATGGCAACTTGTAATGCATTGGCAATATTTCCTAGCAGCCATCGGGGAGATGATTGCTGAAGAAATTATGTCTGTGAGCTGCAAACATGCGTGATTATCACTAATTCCAAAAGTAGGAATTTCTCGAATGTTGGGGTAAGCATCGCCGTTGGTTTTTTTCTTATGCTTTTGTGTAAAAACAGAATGTGCAACATAAGAATTACGTTTCGGATCACGAAAATCGGCAATTAACATCCCATTTTTATTCTTGTGTTGAAG
>JBBIJL010000010.1:0-26802 GCA_037446005.1 Gallionellaceae bacterium
CGCTGATTGATGGACGAACACCTGAAATTGCAGGGTGCTGTTGTCCGGCGTTTTCGGGTGCGCAAAAACATTCACCCCTAACAGAATCAAGACATTCTGAATGTCACGCCAGTTTGTATACCTCGCAGGCGTATTTCATGGCGATTTTTAGGGTGTCTACTTTACGGTTAGCCACCACTGAAAACATGCACACCATAAGGACAATTACGCTAGATACAAAAGCGGATGCAGTGCTCGAAGCGGGTGTTACAGAAGAATATCGCCGCTGGTTTAAAAATCTCGTCGAAACCCATCTTTCGATGTTCATGTGGCCGAACCAAAATGTTCACCGCTTGGCCAGAGCATTTGCGCAGAACACCGACATTCCATTTGCCTTCTGTTACTACTATGTCAATCCAGACACTGACCACTGCGAATTATTCGGTGTGTATGTTGACGAACCATATCGCTGTCAGCGTACCGCCGAAAATTTAATAGTTACTGCAATTTCTGAGTGCGCTCAAAATCACTGCCTGTCATTCGCGTTGCGGTTTCTTTCTCCGCTCGCTCGATCTGGTCGTTTAGTACAAAATATTCGTCGAGAACTTGAAACTCAGCATCCACACACAACCGCAAAGCTCTACTTTCCAAATGAACCTCATGTTGAGCACATTGGAGGCTAACCCTCCGCTCGAGTTCGCCCCCTTCGGGGTCTGGGGCGCACCTACGGCGCGCCCCTCAGCTCCACGTTCGGCGTCTTTGCTACAGGCACCGCAATAGCTGCGGCCAAGGTTTTTATAGAGTCGGCATTGACGAAATGCGACCCACCACATTATTCCACCAGACGCTGCGCGATCAAGCCGCGCAGGCCGGCAAACTCAGACGGAAGCATACGTTCGACATAGGGCGGCCAAGCACGCTAGAATTGCCTCGTTAGTTTTGAATGGATTCCAGATCATGAACACACAACTCTTACAGCAAGCTCGTGTACTTGATATTGATGAGCAGATCGAACTGGTTGAAGCCATCTGGGACGGTATTGTCAGTCGTGGTGCCGCGCCATCGCTGACTGAAGCGCAGAAAACAGAACTCGACCGCCGCCTCGCAGACCACCTTGCCAACCCAGATGATGTGGTTCCGTGGAGTGAAGTAAAAGCTGCTGCGCTTGCAAAAATCAGGCAATGAGCCTGCCGGTCACCTTTCATCGTGCTGCCAGTGCAGAGTTCATAGAAGCAAGTGCGTGGTACGAAACCAAGCGAGCTGGCCTTGCTCTTGAGTTCATCGCCGAAATCGACCGTTGCGTGTCGCTAGCATCTAAACATCCTATCCAGTTTGCCGTTGTTCGCGAGGACATTCGGCGTGTCGTCGCCAATCATTTTCCGTACAGCGTTTATTTTCGTGCGGAGAAAAATCGCGTCGTTGTCTTGGCGGTATTTCATGGCAGCAGAGATCCCGCTATTTGGCAGATGAGAGCCTAATCTCTACGCTCAAGCGGAACTGCCGCCTTCTCCCAAAATAATTGAACGCAAATTTCTGACCAGACTCAATCGCCAACCAGACTGCGCAGTTTGGCGTCTTCAACCTGAATGTGTTTGATCAGCCAATCGCGCAAATAGGACAGCACGTCGAACTGCGCCACCAGCGGGTTGGCGTGCAGTTCTTCGTAGAACTCGCGGATTTTCGCTTCGAACGCGTGGTGCTGCGTTTCCTGACGCTTGATGCCTTCAAACCCGTAGTGCGCCATCATCTGTTCCTCGGCGCGGAAATGCACTTTGGCATAGGCATCCAATGACTTAATCAGGCGCGCCACATCGCGCGCACCGCGTTTGTGGATGACCACGTCGTACAGGTCGTTAATCAAATCGAACAGGTAGCGGTGATGTTCGTCAATGATGTCGATGCCCACGCTGAGGCTGTCGTCCCACGGTGCCCAGGCATTTTCTCTCGGCGCCAGCGGCGGCAGCGTCAGCACTTGTTTGGGGTCGATGATGTCGTCGCGGTACAGTTCGCGCACGCGCAAAATTTCCGGCATGGCGGCTTGGAAGGCGTCCACGATAACCGGGTCGAAATATTTTCCCGATTCGGAGATCACCCAGGCGCTCGCTTCTTCCACCGACCAGGCTTTTTTGTAGGGGCGCGTTGACGTGAGCGCGTCGAACACATCGGCCACGGAACATATCCGCGCCAAAATCGGAATCTGTTCGCCCGCCAAGCCTTGCGGATAGCCCGTGCCGTCCCAGCGTTCGTGGTGTGAGCCGGCAATATCCCGCGCCGCCGCGATCAACGAATCGTTCCCGGTCAGGATGGTCACGCCGATATCCGTGTGCGTTTTCATGATGTTGAATTCGGCCTCGGTCAGCTTGCCCGGTTTGAGCAGCACGGCATCCGCAATGCCGATTTTCCCGACATCGTGCATGGGTGCGGCGACATAGAGCAGTTCGCGCTGATCCGCCGGCAGACCCATGGCCTTGGCAATCGCCTGGGCAAAGTTGGTCATGCGCATGATGTGCCAGCCGGTTTCGTTGTCGCGGTATTCCGAGGCCACTCCGAGACTGCGTATCGCGTCCGCACGCGCCTCCTCGAGCTCCAGTTCGCGGATGCGCAGGGTTTCACCGGTCAGCGCGCGTTGCACCAGACCGGAAAGCGCGCGCGCCAAGTCGTTCATAAAATCGAGATGGATGGGAGACGTCTGGTAATTGAGCGGGACAAACAGGACGGTGTAACCGATACCCTGCCCGTCGATGTTGAGCGGCAAAAGAAATATACGCTGCTGCAAGCCGGGTGTATTGCTTTCAGCGTTGCCGAGCTGAACCGTTTCCACCAGACACTGCGCGGCAATCGTCGCCGAGGCAAATGCCCCGGACTCCCAGCGCAAGCCGGATTTCCAGGCGGGCTCCATGCCGAATTGCGCAACCTGAAAATAGCGCCCGCGCGGATTGAGCAGCAGCACCGCACCGCGCGCTTCCAAAGGCAGAGTGTGATAGTCGCGCAGTATGCCGAACAGGCGCTCAAGCAACACATCCAGATCCGACGTCTTGCTGCTGGTGACGGTTAACTCGAACACCAGCTTGCTAATGGCCCGCAACTCTTCTTCTTTATTCATTGTTCCCCCGCCGACAATTCGCGAAATTTCTGCGTTTTTTATTTTGCCTTCGCGCGAGGAAGTATGAACAATATTTTTCTTGCGTCAACCTGTTTTCACGCGCGCGGGTAGCGCGCCTGCGAAACAGCTACGCCTTGCAAAACCGCGTATTGGCGTGGGGTATGCGCGGAGGACAACATCTGTCCCCCGAAAAGTTTTCAGACTCTCGCTAGAGCGTCTACATGTAGTTGAACATGGACAAATCGGCGATTTGTTTGAACGATTTTTGCGCCGCTTGCAGGCTGGTTGTCTGACGGTTCAAATCGCTGATGGCCTTGTTGTAATCGAGGTCCTGCAAGGTGGACAGCGTTTGTTTGTACTGCACGGTCAAATCCTCGCCCGTGGTTTGCAGCGAATCCAGTTCGTTCAGGCGCGCGCCCAGCGAGGCTCTCGCCGTCAACACATTATCCAATCCGCGATCCAAACCGCTCATCGCCTTGCCGAGACTGGTCGATAGCTGCGCATTGCCGACAGCGACGCCGGCCGGATTGACCGTATTCAATGCTGTAATCAAATCCGCCATGGTCTTGAACAAGCCTTCGTTGCTGCTGGGCGCCACGCTAAACGAGTCGCCCGCCGCCGGGATACCTTTGATGGAGAGCTGCATACCGGGCAGGGTGATCGCCTGGCCGCTGACATAGGCGTTGCCTGCCGACACCACCGCGCCGGCGCCGTCGGTCACATCGAAAGTGGTCGGGCTGGTAAACGTCAGCTGGTAATTGGTGCCGGCGAGCAGCGTGGCATTGGTCACCGAGCCTTGGCCGATCGAGGCCGCGCCCGTATTGGCCGCATTCGCCTGGGTCACGAACGTGCCGTTGCCGCTTTTCACGCGCATGAAAACGTCGGCGCCGGAATCGCTGGCGGCCAGCTGCCGGGAGCTGCTGACCTGCACCATGCGCTGGCCGTCGTCCGCCATGTATTGCACCCCCGAGGCCGTATTCACAAACGGGACGGTTCTTCCCTGAAAGCCGGAGAACAAAAAATTGCCCGTGCCGTCGGTGCTGTTGGCCAGCGAGATCAACTCGTCCAACCGCCCTTGCATTTCCGTGGCGAGGGACTGTTTGTCGGCCGCCGAAAGCGCGCCGTTACCCGCCTGCACGGTCTTGGTTTTAACTTCGGTAATCAGGTTGGTCACGCTTTGCAGAATCGCTTCGGCCATGCTGGCGGAACTCTTGGCCGCATTGCGGTTGGTGGTAAATTGGGTATTCGTGCCGTCGGCCTGCGCCACCAGCAGCGCATTGGCCGAGGCGGCGGGATCATCCGCCGGAGTGAGCATGCGCCTGCCGGAGGCGACCTGCTGGTTCGTGTGCAGCATGCTCGATTGCTGCAAATTAAGCATCGCTACGTTGGTATCGAAAATCGTTGCCGAACTGACTCGCATAGACATGACGTACCTACCTTCCTAATCCCAGAATTGTGTCGAACAATGTATTGGCAATCTGCATGGCCTTGCCCGCAGCCTGATAGGCGCGCTGATAACGCATCAGGTTCGCCGCCTCCTCATCCAGATTGACCCCGGAGAACGATTGCTGCGTTGCCACCGACTGCGCCGCCATCGCGGTCTGCGCCGTGCTGGTCACTTGCAGTTCGCGGGTTTTGTTGCCGACATCGCTCACCCATTGCGCGTAGGCGCCCTGGAATGTCGCTGTGGGCGTGCCGCCCGCCGGGGCGGCCAGCGTGTTTTTGGTCTGCAAAGCAGCCAGCAGCAACGCGTTGCGGCCGTCCGCCGTGGCGTTGGTATTCGCCCCGACCGTGAAGCTATCCCCGGTTACGGGCACCCCGCTGATTTGCGTCGTCCAGCCGTTGAAACTGATATTGCCGCCCGCCGTATAGGTCTGGCCAGTCAGAGTGGCTCCGTTGACCGTATCGAGCACGTCGAAAGTCGTGGCGCTGGTAAACGTAATGGTGACCGAATTTTTCAGGTTTACATCCGTCAACGGATGCGCCGGATCGGGGGCGGCGGGCGTCACCGGCGGCGCGGGGGTATTCACCGCTCCCGAGGCGATCTTGCCGGTGCCCTGATTGGTAAACGTTGCGTTGCTGCGGATCGGCATCCCTGCTGCAATTTTGGCCGTGTCGGTCACGGCAACGGCAATATCGCGCGCGCCGTTCACCGTCGGGCGGATGATAAAGCTATCGCCCGCCACCTCGCCGCCGGTCGAAGTCAGCGTCAAACCGTCCACGGGGGTCGCGGGCAAGCCGGTGGCAAATACCGTCTGCGTGTTGTCGGACAGGCGCGTCAGGGTATAACTGGTGCCGCCGTCGAAGCGGAGCCGGTAGTCGCTGCCGGTCAACGCGGCATAATCGGCGGCAGTGCCGATGGTGGCCGAAACCGCGGCCACCCCGGCGTTTTTGGTATTGGCATACACCGCCGGCACCGGCTGCACAAAGAAATTGCCGCCCAAGGCACCGTTCAAATCCTGCCCCACTTGATGCTGCTGGTTCATCGCCCCGGCCATACCCATGGCCACCCGCCCCAGCGCGTTTTGCGAATTCGCCAGCGTCGTATCGCGGAAGGTCAGAAAGCCGCCCAGATTGCCGCCCTGCAAACTGCCTTGCTGCATGACGGTCTTCGAACCGTCGAGATTGTTGTACACGATGTCCTGCTTGGACGGATCGGAAGGCGACTGCGCAATCGCCAGAGTAAACGGCGTTGAGCCGACCACCATCGACTGGCCGTTGCCGATGAACACGTTGTAAGCGCCGTCGTTTTGTTTCATGACGCTCACTTTGATTTCCGTGTTCAACTGGGAAATAAGCTGGTCGCGCTGGTCGAGCAAATCGTTGGGCGGCTGCGTGTTGCCCGCCTGCAAGTTCATGATGTTGTAATTCAGCGCCGCAATCTGCTGCGAATAGCTGTTCACCAGCGAGATGCTGTTGGCGATCTGGCTGCTCACGGAGGTGTTGGTATCGGTCAGGCGCTGGCTCAACGACTGGAAACGCGCCGCCAGCGCGTTGGCGCTGTTCAGCATGGTTTGCCGGGCGGGAGTCGATTCGGGAGAGGTCGAAACATTATTCACCGAACCGAAAAAATCCTGAATCGCGGGCGAGATGCCCGAATTGGGATCGGCGATCACATTGTCGATTTGCTGGATCTGCGTATGGTAGGTACTCAGCATCGCCGCCTGACTTTGCTCGGTCAGCACCTGCGCATTCAGAAACTGGCTGTACACGCGCCGCACCGTGCTGACATCGGCACCCTGCCCCAAATAGCCGGCACCGGTGAATTGCGGCTGGCGGGTCGCCAATATCACTTCCTGACGGGTATAGCCCGGCGTATTCGCATTGGCGATGTTGTGCCCTGTGGTCTGCAACCCCACTTGCGCCGCATTGAGCGCGCTTACACCGATTCCGTAAATACCGCTTGCCATGATTTTTCTCCCGCCGCTCCTCTGGGGAGCTACCCGTTCCTGTTATCGGCCCGATTGCCCGATACTTTAATCAACCCGCTACGCCAAGGTATTGACGCTGTTAATCACTTTGCTCAACTTGTCCCCGTAATGCGGGTCGGTCGCATATCCCGCCTGCTGCAAGGCGTGGGCAAACCCCTGCGCGCTATCGCCCTGACGCAGCACTTCGGAGTAGCGCGGATTGCTGCTCAAGGTGTTGGCGTAATCCTTGAACGCTTCGGCATACGAGCCGTAAGCGCGGAATTTCTCCACTTGCTTGTGCGCCACGCCGTGGTGATATTCGGTCGTTGTCACCTCGGCCACTTTGCCCTTCCAGTTCGCGCCGGCCTTGATGCCGAACAGGTTGTGGCTGTTCGTGCCGTCCACCATTTTGATTTCGCGCCGCCCCCAGCCGCTTTCCAGCGCGGCCTGTCCTACCATCGAGTGCGCGGAAATGCCGGTTTCGCGGCTGGCCTGCTCGGCGTGCGGCATAAGCTTCTTCACGAAGTCCTGCTGGAAGTTTTCGTTGTAGGCGGAAGGCACCGCATTCTTCGAAACCGGAAGCGGTGTTGCCGCCTCCGTCTTGGCCGCAGCCCCGGCGGCCAGCGACGAATGGCTGAGCTGGCGCACCATCACGTCGGCCAGCCCGATGCCGTGCCCGGACGACATGCTTTGCGCCAATTGCTGATCCAGCATCCCGGTAAACATCTTGGTTTGTTCGCTATCGAACATGCCTTCCTGCGGGGTCGCCTCGCGCATGCTCTTCAGCATCATGTTGAGGAACACTTGCTCGAACTGTTGCGCGGCGCCCTTCAGCGCCTGATCCGGCGACTGCTTCGCTTGCAGGCGCAGCTTGTCCAGATTTTGCGTGTCTACGGCCAAGCTGCCGATGTCGTTGGTAGAGATGCTCATGATCGCTCCCGTTAAATGACCTCGAGTTCGGCGCGCAACGCGCCGGCCGATTTCATCGCTTGCAGGATCGCCAGCATGTCCTGCGGGGTGGCGCCGATGGAGTTCAGCGCGTTGATGACATCGCCCAAAGCCACGCCGCGCTTCAGGTGCAACAGGTTGCCCTTGTCCGCTTTGATCTCGATGGTCGCATTGGTGGTTGCGGCGGTTTGCCCCTGTGCCAGCGGGTTGGGCTGGCTGACCGCGTTATCGGCGCTGATGGTCACCGTCAAATTGCCGTGCGCCACCGCGCAGTCGTCCAGCATGACCGTCTGGTTCATCACCACCGACCCGGTGCGCGCGTTGATGATGACGCGTGCCATCGCCTGCGCCGCATCGACCTGCAAATTTTCCACGCGCGAGATGAACGCCACGCGCGCACTGCCCGCCGGGGCTTTGACCTGTATCGTGCGCCCGTCCAGCGCGGCGGCGATTTCAAACTCGGGCGAAATTTCCCGGTTGATCGTGTCGGCCAGACGCATCGCGGTGGTGAAGTCGCCGGAGTTGAGTTCGAGATAGATGGAGTCGCCCTGCCCCAACGCGGTCGGTACAGAGCGCTCTACCGTGGCGCCGGCGGGGATACGCCCGACGCTCAGATGGTTGACCACGGTTTTGGAGCCGCCCGCCGCCGCGCCCGCGCCGCTCACCAGCAGGTTGCCCTGCCCCATGGCGTACACCTGACCGTCCGCGCCTTTGAGCGGCGTCATCAGCAGGGTGCCGCCGCGCAAACTCTTGGCATTGCCGATGGAAGAAACCGTGATGTCTATGGTTTGGCCGGGGCGCGCAAACGGCGGCAGCGAAGCCGTCACCGTGACCGCCGCCACGTTCTTCAGTTGCAGGCTGGTGCCGGGCGGCAGCGTGACGCCCATCTGCGCCAGCATGGTGATGGTGCTGTTCACCGTGAAGGGCGTTTGCGTCGTCTGGTCGCCGCTGCCGTCCAGACCGACCACCAAACCGTAACCGAGCAACTGGTTCTCGCGCACGCCGAGAATGCTGGCCAGATCTTTGATGCGGTCGGCCGATGCGTTCAGCGAGGTCGCCAGCATGACGCCGAGCAGTATCCATTTGAGTAGCGTTTTCATGATATGGCCTCTTTAGAAGGGCAACACTGCTAGGAAAAAGCGGCTGAACATGGTCGATACCGCCGCCGAGTCGATGTTGTTTGCGTTCTTGTATTCGATGCGCATATCCGCGACTTGCGTGGACACCACGGTGTTGCTCGCGGAAATCGTATTCGGATTGACCACGCCGTAAAAGCGCACATATTCGTTGGCATATTTCACGGACACCAGCTTCTCGCCGCTCACCAGCAAATTGCCGTTGTCCAGCACCTCGATCACAGTCACGGTGATCGTGCCCGAAAATGCGTTGTTGCCAGCGTTATCGCTGGAGCTGCCCGATTTGACCGCGTTGCTGCCTGCCGTGGTGGAACCGCCGAAACCCTGCACTTGCGGGATGCTGGGCAAGACCACGTTCAGGCTGCCCGAGCTGGCCGCATTCGTGCTCGACTTCTCGGTGGCGGTTGTCGCTTCGGCGATGCTGATCGTCAGCACATCGCCCACATTGCGCGCGTGGCGGTCTTCGAACAAGGGACGGCTGGCGCCGGCCTGAAAGATGGAGCCGTTATCCATCGTGGCGACTTTCTGCACCACCGGACGCACGCTGAGCGGCGCCTTGATCTTGGTAGTGGGCGTGCATCCGACCGCCACCAGCAGCATTCCCAGCAAACCCAAATTTGTTAATTTACGCATGGCATCTCTCCTCAATTTGAAGACCGCTTAAATCTGGGTCAATTTCTGCAACATCTGATCCGATGTGGTGATCGCTTTGGAATTGATCTCGTACGCGCGCTGCGTCTGGATCATGTTCACCAATTCTTCCACCACATTCACGTTGGAGGTTTCCAGGTAGCCCTGCCCTAATGTCCCCGTGCCGTTCGTGCCCGGTGCGGAAGTGCTCGCTGCGCCGGAAGAAGAGGTTTCCAGATACAAATTCTGCCCCTGGCTTTGCAGGCCGGTCGGATTGATGAATGTCGCCAACTGCATCTGGCCGATCTGGATGGGTGCGACCGTTCCCGCTTGGGTGATGGAGACCACGCCGTCCTGGCCTATGGTCACGCTGGTCGCCCCCGAAGGGATCGACATGGCGGGCTGCACCACAAAGCCGCTGGAGGTCACCAGCTGCCCCTGGCTGTCGGTCTGGAAAGAGCCGTCGCGGGTATAGCCGGTAGTGCCGTCCGGCATCAGCACTTGGAAGAAGCCGCTACCCTGAATCGCCACATCCAGCTTGTTGCCGGTCTGCTGCATATTGCCCTGGGTATGGATGCGCTCCGCAGCCACCGGGCGCACGCCGGTACCGATCTGCAAGCCTGACGGTATCTGGGTTTGCTGCGAAGACTGCGCGCCGGGCTGGCGGATATTCTGGTACAGCAAATCCTCGAACACCGCGCGCGACCGTTTGAAACCGTTGGTGCTCACGTTCGCCAAGTTATTGGCAACCACATCCATCTGCGTCTGCTGGGCATCGAGCCCGGTCTTGGAAATCCATAAGGAACGAATCATGTCAGTACTCCTCTATTTTTTCGGCGCTGCTTGAAGATTGGCGGGCATCAGCCCATTACACCTAGGCCTATGCTACTCAAGACGGGGCAAATCAAACGGGGAATGAGAGGCAGAAAATGGGGCTTATTCGCGCCCTGAGGGGAGGTTGCGGCAACGGTCGCAGCGGAACTAGCCCGCCGTTACTTAATACTGGCGTAACGAAAGATCACTCAGTCGGGCAGCACTCACGCATTGATATTGAGCAGAGAGCTGGCAGCCTTGGCATTGTTGTCGGCGGTTTGCAGCATTTTCATCTGGGTATCGAATTGGCGCGCCAGCGTAATCATGCTCACCATCGCTTCCACGGCATTCACGTTGCTGCTTTCCAGATTGCCCACCACCACGGTGACCTTGCCGTCGGCTTCCGCCGCATTGCCGTTGCGCGGGCGGAACAAGCCGTCTTCGCCGCGCACCATCTGGTCCTCGGGCGGGTTGGTCAGCTTGATGCGCCCCACCGTAACGACCTCTGCGGGCTTGGTTCCGGTGGGCACGGTCGAGATGGTGCCGTCTTTGGCGATGGTGACTTCGGTGTTGGGCGGCAGGGTAATCGGCCCCGCGTCGCCCAATACGTTCAGGCCGCTGCGCGTTTGCAAAATACCGTTGGAGGTGACTTGAAAGCTGCCGTTGCGCGTATAAGCCTCTTTGCCGTCCGTACCCTGCACGGCGATCCAGCCTTTGCCGTCGATGGCGACATCCAGGTCGCGTCCGGTCGGCTCCATTGAACCCGGCGTGAAATCCGCACCGGCGGTCGAGTCCACCACAAAGGTGCGCGTCGGCAGACCTTCGCCGACCAGAGGAACCGCGCGGAAAGTATTGATCGCCGCGCGAAAACCCGGAGTGTGGTTGTTGGCCAGGTTCTCCGATACTGCCGCCTGCTGTTGCAGTATGTGCGAAGCGCCCGTCATCGCGGTGTAAATTAGCCGATCCATGGCAGCCCCCTCAGTTCAAGTGCGTTAACGCAGGTTCGTAATGGTTTGCAACACCGAGTCCTGCGTCTTGATCGACTGCGCGTTCGCCTGATACACGCGTTGCGCAATAATCATGTTCACCAGTTCGGCGGTCAAATCCACGTTGGCATCTTCAATGGCGCCAGACTGCACTACACCCAGACTGGCCGTACCCGGCGCGCCCGGCAAAGGGGTACCGGCCGCCGACGTCGCCGCCCAGCGGTTGCTGCCCACCGGTTGCAAACCTTGCGGATTGGAGAAGTTGGCAATGGTTACCTGTCCCAGTTTTTGCGACTGGCCGTTGGTGTAGCTGCCCAGAATCGTGCCGTCGGTGCCGAGGTTGAATCCGCTCGGCAGCCCGGTAGTGTAGCCGTCCTGCACCAACGAACTCACCCCGAAGGCCGAACCGTATTGCGTGCTGGCGGAAAAATCGAACGTCAATGTCATCGGGTTTGCCGCCGCAGCGATACCGCCGCCGGCCGGCGCGGCGATGGGCGGCGTATATGCGGCCGGCATCGTTAACAGACTGCCTGCGGGCGGCTTACCTGCGGTATCGAACGACAACGTGCCCATCGGAATAGCGCTCGGCGGAACCGTCGTCACCAAACCCGGCGCGGGCTGCTGTACGACGTTGTCTATTGTCATATAAATATTCCACGGGTTGCTGGCAGCCACCGGAGGCACCGCCAGCGGATCGGCCGCCACCGGTGTGGCTTTCTGGAAATATAACGAGGCCACATGGGGATTACCCAGACTGTCGTAAATGGTGGTGGAAGTCGAATTGTTAAAAGTCAGCGGATCGGCCGGATTAAAGTTGATCGCACCCAATGGCGCAGCCGGATCGGCCGAAGCTGTTGCCGTGATGGATCCGCGCGCATCAACATTGAGGCCGACCATCACATTGGGGGTGGCGGAAGTGCCCGTCGCGCGCGCCGGAATTTGCGCGGTAGGAATTTGCAAAGGACCGGGCACGCCGCTGGTGGACATGCCGAACAAACGCATGCCGTCGGCCGTGACGATATAGCCTTGGCTGTCCATCTGGAACTGGCCGTTGCGGCTATAGAATTGCGGTGCGGAACTGGCCGCATTTCCCAGCTGGAAAAATCCCTGCCCCTTGATCGCAAAATCCATCGAGTTGTTGCTCACGCTGATATTACCTTGGGTGAACTGCTGCGCCACCGTGGCCAACTTGGTGCCCAGACCCACGGCAGAGCCTGCCGAGCCGCCGATCGAGCTGGCATAAACATCCGCGAATTGAGCCTGCGACAATTTAAATCCCGCAGTGCCCGCGTTGGCGACGTTATTGCCGATCACGTCCAGATTCTTGGCCGCCGCATTCAGTCCACTTAGTCCCTGTTGAAAGCCCATGATGTTCTCCTTTGATTAGCGTCGTTTCCACATCCGCGCCGGCCTGTGGATCATCCGAATTACATAACTTGTTTAATGTCCGCCAGGGTGAATTCGCCCAGATTGCCCACGTTCAATTTGGCGCCGGCCGCGCCGGGCGTGACCGCATCGACCGCGCCGAACGACAGGGTGGTCGCAGCGGCAGCTTTGCCCGCGGTAACCGCCTCGGCGGAGATCTTGTAGCTGCCGTCGGGCACGGCTTTGCCCGCATCGTTGAGTCCGTCCCACGCCAGTGGAATAACACCGGGTTTCTGCGCCCCCATCTGCATGGTGCGCACAATGTTATTTGCGCCATCCTTGATGAGCACCTTGACGGTGTCTGCCCCCTGGCTGAGATTCAAACCGGCAATCGCCTGTCCCTTGCTCAGGTCCAGCGTCGTTCCGGGAACGAGCACGCCGTGGCCGATCATGCTGGTCGCCGACAGCGTCTGCGCCGCAGCCATGCTGTCGCTCAGCGATTGCACGGTCGAATTCAATTTGTCGATACCGGTAACGGTGCTGAGTTGCGCCATTTGCGAAGTCACTTGGGCGTTATCCATCGGATTCAGCGGATCCTGATTTTTCATCTGGGTCACCAGCAGTTGCAGGAAGCGATCCTGCGTACTGGCGGCGGAAGCGGCGGTTTTCGCTGTACTGCCGGTCGCCGCTGCCGAATTCGTGCCTTGAACTGAATTAACCATGACTCTTCTCCTTATTGTCCGATGGTGAGTGTTTTGAGCAACAGTGCTTTGGAGGTGTTCATCACATCCACATTATTCTGGTACGAGCGCGATGCCGAAATCATGTTCACCATTTCATCCACCGGATTCACATTGGGTAACGTGACATATCCGTCGTTGTTGGCCATCGGGTGCTTGGGGTCGTACACCACTTTCATGGGTGCGTTATCTTCCACCACGGCATCGACTTTAACACCTTCGCCCGGCTGCCCGGCAAAGGACGTCGTGCTGAAAATCACCTGTTTCGCATGATACGGCTGCCCGTCCGCGCCGGTCGTGCTTTCCGCGTTGGCCAGATTACTGGCCACCACGTTGAGGCGTTGCGACTGCGCGGTCATGGCGGAACCCGCGATATTGAATATGTTAAATAATGACATGACTTACCCTCCTGTTACCGTCTCCCGCGACCCCTATCCGATTCTTACCCTTGTAAAGCCGCCAGCACATCCTTGGCTTCGTCGCTTACAAATTTCACGCTGGCCTCATAGCGCAGGGCATTGTCGGCAAACTGCGCACGCTCCACATCCATATCGACCGTATTGCCGTCGGCACTCGGCTGCACCACGCTGCGGTACAGCACGGGCGCGCCCAGCACCGTCTCCCCGCTGCCGCCGCTCAAATGACTGCCGGAAGTTGTCGCCATCTGCAATTTCGCGCCGCTGCCCGAAATTGCGCCTTGCAAGGCGCTGGCAAAATCAATATCCTTCGCCTTGTAGTTAGGCGTGTCCGCATTAGCGATGTTCGATGCGATCAGCTCCTGCCGCGCCGCGCGCAAACTCAGCGCCGCTTGGTGAAACTGGAACATATTATCGATTCTGCTGCCCATTTCGGCTCCCTCCCTGATCCTGACCACTTCCCATGGCGTGCATACTAAACATAGGCTGTACATGCTCATCGTTCGATTAGCGACGGAAAAGCGCATTATTTTCCCCCTTTGATAAATCTGCCGAAGAACGACAATGGCGCCATGAAAAAATTGCTCGCGGCATTTCTCTGCTTCCTGCCTCTGTACGCGCCCCCGGCCTGGTCGGACGCGAAGCAGAGTCACGCCGAGATTCGCGCGACAGCGCTGGCGTTTCTTCAGGAAAAAACCCAGGGCATGCCGGGCAAAATCAGCATTAAAGTGGACGACATCGACCGGCGCATCGCACTCCCCGCCTGCACTCAACTGGAAGGCTTCCTGCCGGCAGGCGCCCAGATGCTGGGAAAAACCAGCGTCGGCGTGCGCTGCAACGAAAAAAACGGCTGGTCGTTGTTCCTCACCGCCAGCATCACCGCCACGATGGACATGCTGGTCTCCAGCAAACCGCTGCAACAAGGGCAGGTGATCGGCAGCGGCGATTTCAGTGTGCAATCCGGCGAAATCGTCCAGCCCGGAACCGTTACCGACGCGGCTCAAGTCATCGGCAGGGTACTCAAATTCAGCATCGGTGCCGGACAACTCCTGAAGCAAGACATGTTTCGCGCCCCTTACGCGATAACTCAAGGGCAAACCGTGCAACTCGTTTCCGAAGGGCGCGGTTTCAAGATGCGTAGCGAAGGGCAAGCCCTCAACAATGCGGGCGAAGGACAGGCCGCGCAGGTTAAAGTGTCCTCGGGACAAATCATCACCGGCATCGCCAAAGGAAACGGGATTGTGGAAGTGCGGCCATAACAGCCGTTTACTCTGCAACAACAGTGCGTTATTGTTGCGGTCGCGGGGCAGAAAATATTTTTTGCCGAGCCCTAAAGTTTCCGCACAAGTTGCCGATGAGTGAGATGAGCAGGACAGTTAAAAGGTGATTCAAATGAAAATTGATAAAAGCAGCAGCTCCTTACCCTCGGCTTCCGTAAGCGAATCGACTGCGCGTGCCAACACCCCCAAAGCGGCGGAAAGCCCGGCTGCGCCCAAAGGCGTGAACGTCAGTCTGGGCTCGGCAACCAGCCAGTTGCGCAGCATGGAAAGCAATATCGCCAGCGCACCGCTGGTCGATGCGAAAAAAGTTGCGGAAATTAAACAGGCCATCAGCGAAGGGCGTTTCCAGATCAACTCCGGCGCCATTGCCGACCGCCTGATCGGCAACGTCAAAGACCTGATTAGCGCGAGCCGACATTGATCGACCCCACTGCCCAACCGGCGGATTTCCCGACTCAATTAAACACTGAACGCGACGCCCTGCACGCGTTCGTTTTGTTGCTCGAAAAAGAACAACAGGCTCTACTCCAGCAAGACAACGAGCAACTCTTGATGTTGGCGGATGCCAAAATCCAGTCCGCCAACAAACTGGCCATGATCGCCAATACCCGGCGGCAATTTCTGGGCAGCAACTCCGCAAACTCAGATACCGCAACCTGGATACAAAAACACGCCCCGGCATGCAAAGCCGTTTGGGAAGAAGTGCGCACACTGGCGGAGCGGGCACACCACCTCAACCAAACCAACGGCGAAGTCATCCAACTCAAGCTGCGCAGCAACCAACAAGCTCTGAGCACGCTGCTCGGCGCAACACAAAGCGCCGCAGGACTTTATGGTCGCGACGGCCAGCCCAACATTCCTGTAACGGGACGCATTCTCGGTAGCGGTTAATCCTCAGCTCGCCGTACCGCCATCCGGCGGCAGGCAAATTTAATCTTCGTTTAAACTCAAGGCGCAACGCCGCTCGCGGCGGTTTCGGCATTGGCTTGCGCTGTAGACGTGCCGCGCTCCAACTCGGGCGTGAGCACGGTGATGGTCACGCGCCGGTTGCGCGTGCGGCCTTCCGGGGTGTCGTTGCTCAGCACCGGATGGTTGTCGGCTGAGCCCACGGCGGTCAGGCGTTTGGCGACGACGCCCTGTTCGATGAACAAACGCACCACGCTGCTCGCGCGCGCGGAAGACAATTCCCAGTTCGACGGGTACAGGGCAGTGCTGATCGGCAAATTATCCGTATGGCCTTCGACTTCGATGGGCTGGTCGCCATCCACCAGTACCTTGGCTACATCCGCCAGCGTTTTTTGCGCGGCCGCCGCCAAAATCGCATCGCCGGGGGCGAACAGGGCGCTGGCGTTGATGTCCAGCACGACGCCGCGACCGGTTTGGGAAACACTCATCTGGCCGTTTTTCACAAACGTCGCCATCACCTGATTGAGCGTGCTCACGAGGTTTTGCATGCGCTCGTTTTGTTTGCGCTGCTGCTCGGCCATGCGGGCATTGCGGCGGTCCACGATGGATTTGAAATAGAGTTCCTGTTCGGTCAACCGTATCGTGCCGGCTTCGCCCGGCTTGGGCGGGCTTGCGCCGAAGGCGAGCCCCAGAGATGACCCCAGAACTTTGTACTTGCCTTCATTCACGGAGGACACGGCGTACATCACCACGAAAAAGGCGAACAGCAGCGTGATGAAATCGGCGTAGGAAATTAACCAGCGCTCGTGGTTGTCGCGATCAACTCTTTTTCTGCGTAAAGCCACGTTAATCTCTTTCTGCGCAATTGGGGAGAAGCATCACTCGCACGGAGAAACGCGGAGTCATATGCTATTCCCCGCGCCTCCGCGTGAAATTTTTTGGTTCCGGCTCAGGAAATATAACCCTTGAGCTTGTTTTCGATGAAGCGCGGATTCTCGGCATTGGCGATCATGACCAAACCGTCGATCAGCATTTCGCGCATGACCAGTTGCTGCATGATGACCATTTTCAATTTTCCGGCGATAGGCAGGAACACGAGGTTGGCGAAACCCACGCCGTAGATCGTGGCGATGAACGCCACGGCGATGCCCGCGCCCAGCTTGGATGGATCGCCCAGGCTCTGCATCACGTGGATCAAGCCGAGCACGGCACCCAGAATGCCGATAGTCGGGGAAAATCCAGCCGCCGCTTCCCACACGCGCGCGCCCTGCCAGCGCAGCTCCTCGTAGGTATGCACATCGACTTCGAGCACTTCGCGTATTTTTTCCGCACTGTTGCCGTCCACCAGCAGTTGCAGGCCTTTGGCCACGAACGGATCTTTGACGTTTCTGATCTGCCCTTCCAGCATGAGCACGCCTTCTTTGCGCGCCACGCTGCTCCAGGCCGTCAACTGATAGGCCAGACTCTGCAAGTCGATCTTGGGCGTGACGAACGCCCAGCGCCCCATCTTGAGTCCGGTGATGAAAACCTGCCGTGGATTTTGCAGCATGACCGCACCGAGCGTGCCGCCGAATACGATGAAAAAAGCCGCGCCTTGCAGCAGCACCGCAACCGAGCCGCCTTCCAGCAGTTGCCCGCCGACAATGCCCGAAACCGCGATGAGCAACCCGAATAAACTCAGCTTATCCATCAGTGCCCCTTCAGCGCGGCGCGCAAACGGGCGACGGCCTGGCTGTGCAATTGGCACACGCGCGACTCGCTCACCCCCATCACTTCGCCGATCTCGCGCAAATTCAAATCCTGTTCGTAGTGCAATGCCATCATCAGGCGCTCGCGCTCGGGCAGCACGTCGATGGCCTGCACCAACGCCGTACGGAAGCGGTCATCCTGCAATAACTCCATGGGGTTCGCATCGCCGTCGAACTCGTGGCGCTCGAAAAAATCCTCTTCGCCGT
Organism: Gallionellaceae bacterium; assembly: GCA_037446005.1. Classification (GTDB taxonomy): domain Bacteria; phylum Pseudomonadota; class Gammaproteobacteria; order Burkholderiales; family Gallionellaceae; genus PALSA-1006. The sequence goes on from JBBIJL010000010.1 coordinate 17,668, forward strand.
CGCCGTGAAAATCTTCGTAGTAGACCAGTTGCGCACCGCGCGCTTCCTGCAACATCTGCTGGTATTCCGGCAGCGCCACACCCAGCTCTTTCGCGATTTCGGATTCGGCGGGAGCACGACCCAAGAGCTGTTGCAGACGATGGATCGCCGCTTCGATGCGGCGCATGTCGCGGCGCAGACTCCGGGGCAGCCAATCCGCCCCGCGCAATTCGTCCAGCATGGCGCCGCGTATGCGCTGCGCGGCATAAGTTTCGAACTGCGCGCCGCGCAGTTCATCGTAGCGCCCTGCCGCATCGAGCAAGCCCATCATGCCGGCCTGAATGATGTCGTCCACCTCCACGCTGCTCGGCAATTTCACCATCATATGGTGCGCGATGCGCTTCACCAAAGGCGCATACTCCTTCAGACATTCTTCTTTGTCGCTTAGGCCGTTTGCCGTATACATAGCGTTAATAGTACTTCTCATGTGATGGCAGCCACCGCACTCAGGGGGCGTGCCTGCCGAATCAAGCGCTGCATGACTCTTGTTAAACCATTCACTTCTTCGTCAGCGGCGCTTTTTGCCTGCATCAGATTGTGTGCCAATTCGCCGACTGCCACGGAGCCCTGCGCGCGCGGGAAAGCCTCAATGACCGTGCGGCATAATTGTGTCGCACGTTGGAGCTTTTCATCAACCGGAATATATCCCATATATTCCAGCCGCACTTGTAAATTGCGCCATGCCAACTGCGCCATGTTGTCGAAGATGGCGCGGGCTTCGCGCCCGTCGTTGACCTTGTTCACCACGATGTCGAATGTCTGGCGGCCGTTGTGCAGCGCCATTTGCTTGAGCATGGCGTAACTTTCGGTAATGCCGCTGGCGGTGCCGTTCAGCACCAGCAGCAGGGGTTCGTCGCCGGACAAGTTGGCGCACACGGAATGTCCCTCGCGCGCGGCGGCATCGACCAGCACCACATCCATGCCCCGTGCGGCCTGCGTCAGCGCCTCCAGCAACTGTTCGCGCTCGGCTTCGCCCAGCTTGGGCAAGGCCTGCATGGCGCGGGCGACGGGCAAAATTTGCACGCCGTCGCTGCCGCGCAGCATGACTTCGTGCAGGGTCTTGTCGCCGCGAATCACATTCAGCAGGTCGTAGCGCGGCTTGAGCGCCAGCGTGTTGGCCACATTGTTCTGGGTCAGGTGCTCGTCCAAGATCAGCACATCCTTGCCGGAGCGTGCCCATGCCGAAGCCAGATTGACCACCACACTGGTTGCGCCCAGCCCGCTGCGGGCACCGACCACGGTAACGACCTGCGCGGCAGACCGCGCCAACAAGCGGCGCAGCCCTTCGGCCTGGTCAGAGAAAGTGTCATGCAGCATATTCGGCTCGCATCACGGGTGCCGCGCCGGAACCCGCCATGAATGCGGGGAATTCCAATTCCTGCATCTCAAACGCGGAGGGCTGGGCGCTGATCTTGAACGCGCGGTGCAGCAAATAATCCAGCTTCACTTCGTGCAAATCTTCCGGCACGCGCTGGCCGCTGGCGATGTAGTGCATGGTGAGTTTATGGCGCACCACCACATCCAACACCGTGCCCAAGGTCACTGCCTCGTCCAGCTTGGTGGGAATGCAACCGACCACCCCGGCACCGTGGTACATGCGCACCACATCGTCCAGGGTACCGCCGGCGCTGGTTGCGTTCAGCAACAGCAGGCGCTTTACGCCTGCGGCATCAAACATCTCCGCCTGCCCGGCCACGCGGCTGTCGCGCTGCCCCACGCCCATGGTGTCGATCAGCACCAGATGTTTGTGCTTCAAACCGGACAGGGTGAGCTTGAGGTCTTCCGTATCGCGCACGGCATGCACGGTCACACCGAGTATCTTGCCGTAAATTTTCAACTGTTCGTGGGCGCCGATACGATAGCTGTCGGTGGTAATCAGCGCCACTTTGTCCGCGCCGTAGCGCACCACGGCACGCGCGGCCAGCTTGGCCGTGGTCGTGGTCTTGCCCACGCCGGTCGGGCCGATCAGCGCGTAGACGCCGCCGCGCGTCACCACATCTTCCTGGGCGGAAGCGACGCGCATGTTGTGGCCCAGAATGCGGCGCACCCAGGCGCTGTCGCCGTTGGCGGGCATCTTGTCGAGCAACTGGCGCGACAAGGCCGGGCTGAATCCCACATTAATCATGTCACGCATCAGGGCGCTGCGTTTGGGATCGCGCTGCTGCATGTCGCTCCATGCCATGCACGCCATCTGCTCTTTCAGCATGGTGTGCATCGTCCTAATCTCGCTCATCATCCCGGCCTGCTCCGCCGTCGGCATGGCGGGCGCGTCCGCCTGCTTGGCGGCGGCGACTTCGCGTTTGGTGTTGGCATCCAGCACTTTGGCGCCCAGCGCGGCGGCCTGATTCAACGCGTTTTTGTTGAGGGCTGCGGCGCCGGGCGCGGCGGCCTTGGTCTCGTGTGTTTTGGGCGCGCTCACTTTGGTTTCGCTCAAACGCGTCTCGCTCAGGCGCGACAATTCCGCGCTGCCCATCGCCACGATCTCGACGCCCTCAGGCACTTTGCGGTTGGACAGGATAACTGCGTCTTCGCCCAGCTCGACACGTACCAGTTTCAATGCTTCGCGCGAATTCACCGCGATAAATTTTCTAGCGTTCATGCTCTACCCCCTACCAAAGATGTAACCCTCACCGTTTTGAATCCCGGCACTTCCTCATGCGAAATAACCTTGAGCTGCGGCAGCGAGCGCTTGAGGAAGCGCGCCAGCAGATCGCGTATTTGTCCCGGCACCAGCAGCACCGTGGGCAAGCCCATTTGTTCCTGTGTCTGCGCGGCGGACTTGGCCTCGCGCAGCAGCGTGGATGCCAAGCCCGGCTCGATGGCGAAACCGCCGCCCGCCTGTATGGCCTGCGACAGCACGTGCTCCAGTTCTTTGTCCATACCGATCACTTGCAGCTCCTGCGCCGACGGGTAGAACTGCTGCACGATGGCCGGGCCGAGGGCGACACGGACCAAGCCGGTCAACACCACCGCATCCTGAGTACGCGGCGCGTGCTCCACCAGCGTTTCCAGAATGGTGCGCATATCGCGGATGTGCATGCCTTCGTCCAGCAGGTTCTGCATGACTTTCTGCACGGTCGACAGCGGCAGCAGTTTCGGCACGAGGTCTTCGATGAGTTTCGGCGCGATCTTGGCGATGTGGTCGAGTAGCTGTTGCAGCTCCTGGCGACCCAGCAGCTCGGCCGCATGGGTGTGGATGAGATGGCTCATGTGGGTTGCCACCACGGTACCGGCATCCACCACGGTAAAGCCCATCGCTTGTGCGTTTTCGCGCATCTCCGCGTCGATCCAGGTGGCGGGCAAGCCGAACGCGGGATCGGTCGTTTGCATGCCCGGCAACACGCCGCTGGCGCTGCCCGGATTGATCGCGAGGAACATATTGGTGTAAGCCTCGCCCGTGCCGATCTCGGCGCCTTTCATCGTGATGCGATAGGCATTGGGACGCAGGTCGAGGTTGTCGCGGATATGTACCGACGGCGGCAGGAAACCCATTTCCTGTGTGAATTTTTTGCGGATGCCTTTGATGCGGCGCAACAGATCGCCGTCCTGCGCCTTGTCCACCAGCGAGATGATGCGGTAGCCCACTTCCAGACCCAGCACATCGACCTGTGCCACATCTTCCCAGCTGGCCTCGGGCGCTTCCGTGGGCGCGGCCATGACGGGTTCCACCACGGCTTGTACGGCGGCTTGCTTGCTGCGTTGCAGCAGGAAGTAAGCGAGCCAGCCCATCACGCCGGCGAGCAGCAGAAAAGCGAAATGCGGCATGCCGGGAATCATGCCCATCATGCCGATAATGCCCGCCGTGAGCAGCAGCACTTGCGGGCTGGTGAAGAGTTGTTTGACCAGTTGCTGGCCGATGTTTTCATTGCTGGTCACGCGGCTCACCACCAGACCGGCGGCGGTCGAGATCACCAGCGCGGGCACCTGCGCCACCAGACCGTCACCGATGGCCAACAGGGTATAGGTCTTGGCAGCCATGCCGAGGTCGAGATTGTGTTGCAGCACGCCCACCACAAAACCGCCGATCAAGTTGATCGCCAGAATGATGATGCCGGCGACGGCATCGCCGCGCACGAATTTGCTCGCACCGTCCATCGCCCCGTAGAAGTCGGCTTCCTGCGCCACTTCCGCGCGGCGGCGACGCGCTTCGTCTTCACCGATCAGCCCCGCGTTCAGATCGGCGTCGATTGCCATCTGCTTGCCGGGCATCGCATCCAAGGTGAAACGCGCGCCCACTTCGGCGATACGACCAGCGCCCTTGGTAATCACCATGAAGTTGATAACCACCAGAATCGCGAACACCACGATACCGACCGCGTAGTTACCGCCGACCAGAAAGTGGCCGAACGATTCGATCACCTTACCCGCCGCGTCTGGGCCGGTGTGGCCTTCCATCAGCACCACACGGGTGGAAGCCACGTTGAGCGACAAGCGCAGCAAAGTGGAAATCAGCAGCACGGTGGGGAACGAGGCGAAATCGAGCGGCTTCAGGGTGTTCATGCTGACCAGTAACACCATGATCGCCATCGCGATATTGAACGTGAACAGGATGTCGAGCAGAAACGGCGGCAACGGCAACACCATCATCGCCAGAATCAGCACGATCAGGATCGGCCCCGCCAGACTGCGCAAGCCCAGACGTTTAAAGCTATCTTGAAGTATTTGCAGGTAATTCATTTGCCGCCCCCTTCCTTCCGCATCTGCATCACTCGAAACAAGACCAAATGGGTCTTTTAGTGATGCCTATTATCGGAACTTGGGCAAAAACCGAGCGGCTGAATAGAAGGGGATTTCTGCGGCTATTACCTCGGTTAACGGGATGCGTCTTCGGAAAGCACGCGGAAATAAGCGTTCTCCCCGGGCGAAAAAGCGAACCCCCAGCCCTGCAATACCGACCAGACCTCCGCCCCGTATTGATCGCGGCTGGCCGGATAGAGCCACTGGCGCCCGTCGCGATTTTCAGGACGGCACCGGTACTTGCGGCAAAACGCCTTGAGCGCTTTTTCTTTCACGCCCAATTCCTGCGCGAATATTCCTTCCCACGCGAGTTGCCCGCTGTCCTGATGCGCCAGCGGTTTGGACAGGCGCGAGACATCGACGCCCTGGGTAACCTTTGCCACGTTGAGCGCGCCGATTTCCACCCAGCCTTTGCTCAAATAAAACGGCGGCGTGCCATGACGCGTGTCGTAAAAATAGGCCGCGCTGCTATCGTGGCTGAATTCCACCACGTGGTAATGCTCGAACTGCATGATGCAGGCATGAACTTCCGCCTTGCCTTCGGTGAGTTTGGCGACCAGACCTTTGGCGAGATGGCGGAATTTGTACAGAGGCATGTTGCCGGGCGCGAACGCGTCCTTGCCCAGCGCGAAATACATGCCGCTCAGGTTTTCGCTGTAGATGTCCCAGAAATTCAGGCGGCGCGCATGCGCGCTGTCGTCGTTGCACAGCAGCCTGAAAAACTCGCCCAGCAAGTGACGCTTGAGCCAGTGTGCCAGCATTTTTCTGGCGGTCTTGCCGCATTGCCACTGGTGTGAATTTTCCGGCAGCCACGGGTTGCCCCACAGCCCGACGGCATACTCCCCGAGCGTGTCGCTCACCTCGCGCTCCGCGCAGCGCGCGTTGCGGTCGAGCACGATTTGCAGTCCCGTCGCGGCGTAGAGCGGATATTTGTTGAGCAGCAGCAGGATGCTGTCCACGTTGTCCTTAAACGCGGCATCCTCCATGTCCGCCACCGCGCGTACCGGCGCCATCACCATCTCGCGCACCAGCCAGGATTCCGCGCTGATTTCTAGGCGCTCGCGCACCGCGTTGAATACCGACCAATCCCCCTGCAACACAAAGGGCGCATACGGCTGGCAGGGGTTCTCGCTCAGCAGGTTCGGGTGCTGGCCGAGCGCCTCCAGCCAATCCGGGCGCGAGCCACCGGCCAGCACCGATTCCAGATGTTTGCCCAGAAATTTTCGCAGCGCTTCGCGGTTCTCGCGCCCGCCCAGAGTGACGCCCGGTGCTTGCGGGTCGTAGGAAAAATAACTGCTCAGCAAGCCGCGATAAAATTTGCGCAGGGGGCGCTTGCGATTGCTGAAACTCTCCACGGCCTGCAACAGCTTGTCAAAAAAATCCCGGCCTTCAATCAGCCGGAAAGAATCTTTGCCGAACGCCTGCGTGCAGCCGTAACACACCAGCCGTATCTGCCGTGCCCCTTTGAGATGTTGCCGCTCGATGAAGGCGCGCAGCGCGGCATCAATGGTGTTGCTGGTCGCCTCTTCCAGTTGCACCGTCCCGCTCACCCATTCCTGCAAGCGCGAACGTTCGTTGAGCATCTGCACGGAGTCGCCCAGCCGCAACTTGGCCAGCGCGACCAGATTCAGGTTACGCAATTTCCGCTGTAGCAGATTCAACGCAGTCATTGGACTATATCCGGCAGGTGCCGAAATTGCCGCGCGGTATATCGCTCAACTCGGAATGCCGCTCGTCCAGCCCGAAAAATTCCAGACGCAATTCGATGCGGCGACTTTCTTCCAGCGTTTTTTTGGCGGAGTTGAACGAGTAGCCGCCGACCAGAAACAGGTCGCGCACCTGCTCCTGCTCGGCGGGCGTAAGCGTGTGCACCTGGGCGGGTGCGGGGGCGAGCAACACGCACAACACGCGTTGGCTGCGTTGCAGGCTCAAATTCAAATTGAGCAGGTAATCGCCGCGCTGATCGGCAAAACCCTCGGCGACGATACGCTTGAGCCATTTTTTGCCCAGATCTTCTTGCGCGATCAGCAGGATTTCGGAAGTGAATTCGCTCAGGTACTGCGCTTGCTCGTGCGAAAGCTGGGAGCTGCCGGTATCGAACCGGGCGCGCTCGCCGAAGTCGATGATCGCCCGGTTTTTATCCACAAAAATTCCCGGATGTTTTTCGGCGGCCTTCTCGATCTTGGCCAGCAACTGGTCGATTTCCTGTTCGCGTTTGGCCTTGGTACGGTCGGACTCCGACACTTCGTTGGTGACGGCCAGCAAGGCCACGCTCATCACCAGCAGGAACATCACCATGAGCGCGCTCATCAGGTCGGCGAACGAAATCCAGAAGGGTTTTTCGCCCTCGTCTTTGTTGCGGCTACCGAGAAGAATATATTTGCTGATCATGCCGTCGTCGCGCTAGATGCTGGTGGCCGTATCCAGCGTGCTTTCCAGCTCCTGGATGCCCTCGCGCAGCAGCTTCACCGAATCGGACAAGGCCTGATGGAATTCGCGGTTGGCCTCGCCCACCGCCTTGGTCATGCCTTCGCTGAACGATTCGTGCGCGTTCGCGATCACTTCGGAAACTTTGGCCAAATAGCTGTCCGCTTCTTTCTGCGCGGCGATCAATTTCTCCGTGGCCTCTTCGATTTTCCCCATGACCTCGCCGGACATGGAGGCATCGCGCCGCACCTGTTCCACCAGCAATTGCAGCGAGCCCACCATTTCGATCATGGAATCGCGCGCGGCCTTGTAATCGCCCAGCATGCCACTCAAACCGGTCGCCGCCGAGGCGACGGAACCGGCCGCCTGCGTGAGCTGACCGGCTACGGCGGCGGATTTATCCAGCGTGGAAGTAACCCCCTGTCCGGCCTTGGCAAAATCTTTCGCCGCGAGATACAGCGTGTCGGCGCCGTTGTTGAGTTTGGTCATCGCCTCGCCGGTGGTATTGCGCATGGCCGTGACCGCCGACTTCATTTCGGCCACCGCGCGGTTCACGCCGTCCACCACCGTGGTGATTTGCTCGCCGAACTGGCCGACCACGTTCTGGCTCTGCGTGGCCAGACTGGCCTGATTGCGCATCGTGCTCTCGGTGGACGAGCGCACTTGTTCGCTCAAGCCGTCGATCACGGTGCCCATGCGCTCGGACAGCTCGCTCAGCGTACTGTGCAATTTCTCCTGCCCGTCGGTTTGCGACTGCACCACGATGAGGCGCATTTGCTCGACGAATTCGCCGAGCTGGTCGTTCATGATGCGCTGGCGCGACTCCGCTGCCGCCATGGATTCCGCCAACTGCTCCGCCATGGCCGTCGTGCTGCGCTGACCGGCGGAGCCCACATCCGCCGCCATGCGCTCCAGCGTCACCACGGCGGATTGCAGCGCCGCAATGGTCTGCTGCTGCAAACTGTTGATGCCGGTGATCTGCCCGCCGAACATATCTTTCATCTGGCGGCTGAAGTTATCCAGCACACTGGTCAGCATGGTTTGCACCGCAGATTCCTGATCGTTGCGCACATTTTTCAGCGCGTTGGCCATGTCTGTCAGCGGCGCTTTCATACTCGCCTCGATGCTGGCTGCGATGCGGTCGCCCAGTGCCTGCGTTCCGGCATTAGTGGCGGCGATTTGCCGCTCGGTCAGCTCGGTGAGCAGCTCTTTCAGCTCTCCTTTCAACAACCCAGCTGTTTGCGCCGATGAAGATTCTGAAGCGCGCACCAGCCGCGCCAGATAATCTTCGCCCACACCGCTCTCGAATAAACCGTCCAGCAGTTGCACGACTTTTTCCGCCTTGGCATTCAGGCGCGTCACCACCAGCTTCTCGACGAAGGTGACCACCATCGCCAGCGTGATCGCGGAGGCCGACACCAGAAACGCTTCGGACACACCGTGCAGCAACTGCGTGAGACTGGCGCGCACGATCACCGGGTTTTCGGAAACGACGAAAGCTTGCAGCCCGATCAGCAGGCCGTAAAACGTGCCGATAATCCCCACGCCGGTAAACAGGCCGGGCAGATGTTTGAAGAAATCGGTACGCAGCGGAATATCCACCATGATCTCCGGCCGGAACACCACGCCGGCGGGAATGGTCGAGCGGAAGCGCATGGCCTGCGGCTGCTCGTCCGCCACCTGTTTGTGCAGGGTGTCGGCATACTCCTGCCACAGATGCTCGAGCACGCCGCTCTTCTGGAATATCTGATCCAGACTGCCGTCCGGCTTGCCGTTCAGCGCCGAGAGTTTCTTAATCACACGGGACAATTGCCGCGATACGACAAAAGACGGGATCAGCGAAAAGACCACAAACGAAAGCAGCAGCACCCCGAGTATGGCGGCGAATATGTAGATATGCTGTGGAAGGTTGATGAGTGTCGGCATAATTAT